>DATCKS010000128.1:0-6944 GCA_036562265.1 Thermodesulfobacteriota bacterium
GCCATGGTGCGCGGCCTCAAGGCCCGAGCCGGCGAGGGGATGCTCAGGCTAGGGGTCGAGCTGCAGGAGTTGACGGTGACCTCGGCGGAGGTGCCGGGAGCGGCCGGCGCGACGCCCGCGTCCGGCACGTCGCCCTGGGCCGCCGTGAGAGGGGCGAGCGCCGGGGAGGCCGGCTTCGGCTCGCCGTTCGGGCTGATCACGCCGGGGACGGCCCGCGAGCGGGTGCGGCGCGGTGACGACCGCCCCGAGGGGATCCACGAGCGGCGCGTGGTGGCCTGCCCGGCCTGCCATTCCGAGGTCCCCCTCACGGCGCGCTTCTGCCCCCAGTGCGGCCACCAGATGGTCCTCATCAACCGCTGCCCCGCCTGCGCCACCGACCTGCCGGCCGAGGCCCGGTTTTGCTTCCACTGCGGGATCGGGCTGGGGTCGACGTAACCGTGTCCGTTTTGCGACACTGTCTTCGGCTTGCCACGCGCGACCCGAGCGCCGCCGCAGCCGAGCGGGGCCGTCACGGCCGGCGCCCGCGCGGCGGGGCGGCAAGGTGTCGAGATTTCGCTAACTTACGGGAACGGCCTGGTCGAGGCGGGTAAGCGCCTCGTCGGGCATGGCCTTTGCTCCGTCGGCCCGCAGCGCCCGACAGGGCCCGGGAGGACGCTCACCATGCTCCGACAGACCACGCTCGCACGTCCGGTGACCGGCCGAGGGATCGGCGTCCACTCGGGTGTGCCGGTCCGACTGACCATCCGACCGGCGCAGGCGGGGACCGGGGTGGTCTTCGTGCGGACCGACCTGGACGACCGGCCGTGTGTCCCGGCGCAGGCCGCGTTCGTCGTCGACACGCGCCTGGCGACGACCCTCGGCAACGGGCCGACCCGCGTCTCCACCGTCGAGCACCTGCTGGCGGCCCTCGCGGGAGTCGGGATCGACAACGCGGTCGTGGAGGTGGACGCCCCCGAGGTGCCCATCATGGACGGCAGCGCGTTGCCCTGGGTGAAGCTCCTCACCGCCGCCGGCCGCACGGAGCTCGACGCGCCGCGGCCGGTGCTCGTCGTCGACCGGCCGATCACCCTGCGCGACGGGGCCCGGGAGATCACGGTCGAGCCGGCCGACCGCTTCGCCGTGCACTACGAGATCGCGTTCGAGCACGCGGCCGTTCCGGCGCAGTCGCTGAGCCTCACGGTCGACGCCCGCACGTTCGCCGAGGAGCTCGCGCCGGCGCGGACGTTCGGCTTCCTCTCGGAGATCGAGGCGCTCAAGGCGCGCGGGCTCGGCCGGGGCGGCTCGCTCGAGAACGCCGTCGTCATCGGGACCGACCGCATTCTGAACCCCGAGGGGCTGCGCTTCCCCGACGAGTTCGTCCGGCACAAGGCGCTCGACCTCGTCGGCGACCTCGCCCTGCTCGGGATGCCGCTCAGAGGGCGCGTCGCGGTGACGCGCGGCGGGCACGCGCTCCACACCCGCCTCGTCGCGGCGCTCCTGGCCGACGAGTCGGCGTGGCATCTCGAGGGTGTGCCCGAGGCGCCCCGCCGTCAGCGCGAGCGCGCGCGGCGGCCGCTCGTCGCCCAGCCGGCCGCCGTCCTGGGCTAGCCACGCGGCGCCCGCCCCCGATCGGGGCTCTCCGTTTTCCCGCCGTCCCCACCCGGCGCGGGGAAAAGTCGAGACCCGGCCTCACGTTGCGTTTTCCCCCCGCGGACGGTAGATTTGGGCCCCGCGCTCCCCAGGGGCGCGCACCGTCCGGAGGCTTCACGTGACGCAAGCGACCCCCCCGGCATCCCGAGGTCCCGGCGCCGCGGACGAGCACGCCGCGGAGCACGTCCGGCGCCGGCGCGAGCGCGTCCTGATCGTCGTCACCGGCGTCTCGATCCTCCTGCTGGTGGCGCTCCAGAGCTTCCTCTCCCAGGCAAGCCGTACGTCGCTCTCCGGGATCGGCAACCTCATCGTGTACGGCTTCATCAACGTCAACGTCATCCTGATGTTGCTGTTGATGTACCTGGTCATCCGCAACCTGGTGAAGCTCCTCCTCGAGCGGCGCCAGCGGGTGCTCGGGGCCAGGCTGAGGACCCGGCTCGTCTCCGTCTTCGTCCTCCTGTCGCTCGCGCCGACGATCGCCCTCTTCGCCGTGAGCGCGGTGTTCGTCCGGTCGAGCATCAACAACTGGTTCATCGCCACGGTCGAGAACTCGCTGGCCGAGTCGCTCGAGGTGGCCGAGGCGTACTACGAGAGCGCCCAGGAGCGGGCGATCCACGACGCGCGCACGATGGCGCGCACGATCGCCGACCAGCGCCTCACGGCGCTCGAGAACCGGATCGCGCTCGAGAACTTCATCCGGCGCCGCCTGGTCGAGCTGAACCTGGCGGGGGTGGAGGTCTGGTCGGCCAGGCAGAGCCTCCTCGCCCGCACCGTCGACGCGGGCATCGTGACCGAGGCGGAGGCGCCCCGCGCCCCGCGGGAGGGGTACGACGGCGTCGCGGTGGGGCGCAACCACCCGTCGCCCCAGGGCGGGCTCTTCATCCGCGGGATCGCGCCGATCCAGCTCCCCGGCGGCCCGGTGCAGGGCGTCGTGGTGGCGAGCGTCCACATCCCGCGCAACCTCGTCCAGAAGGTCGGCGACATCCGGGCCGGCTTCGACGAGTACAAGACGCTCAAGATCCTCAAGCAGCCGATCAAGTCGTCCTACGTCCTCACGCTGCTCCTGGTGACGCTCCTCATCATGCTGTCGGCCACCTGGTTCGGGTTCCGGCTGGCCAAGGAGCTGACCGGGCCGGTGCAGGAGCTGGCCGAGGGGACCCGGCGGGTCGCCGAGGGGGATCTCGACTTCCGGCTGCAGGTCCGCTCGGACGACGAGATCGGCATGCTCGTCGAGTCCTTCAACCGGATGACGAGCGACCTCAAGACGAGCAAGGCCGAGCTGACGCGCGCGAACATGGAGCTCCGGGCGAGCAACGTCGAGCTCGACCGCCGACGCGCCTACATGGAGATCGTCCTGCGGAACATCGGCGCGGGGGTCATCGCGCTCGACCGCGAGGGGGTCGTGACCGCCTTCAACACGGCGGCCGAGCGCCTCCTCGGCCTCGACGCCGGGCAGGTCGTCGGCCGGCCGTACCGCGAGGCCTTCACCGCCGACGAGACGGAGCTCGTGCGCAACCTCATCCACGAGCTCGGCGCGTCGGAGTCGGACGCCATCGAGCGGCAGGTGAAGCTCACGGTGGGCGACAAGACGCTGACCCTCCTCGTCAGCCTCACGCTCCTCAGGGACGAGCGGCACCACTACCTCGGGCTCGTCGTCGTGTTCGAGGACCTCACCGAGGTGCTCAAGATGCAGCGGATGAGCGCCTGGCGCGAGGTGGCGCGACGGATCGCCCACGAGATCAAGAACCCGCTCACGCCGATCCAGCTCTCGGCCCAGCGGCTGCGCCGGCGCTACCTCGAGAAGCTCGACGGCGATGCGGCCGTTTTCGACGAGTGCACGTCGACGATCATCAAGCAGGTGGACGAGCTGAAGACGCTCGTCAACGAGTTCTCGAACTTCGCGCGGCTGCCGACGTCCAACCCGCGCCCCTCGGACCTCAACGTCATCGTGCGCGAGGCGGTGGCGCTCTACCGCGAGGCGCACAAGGCGGTGGCCTTCCGCGTGGACGAGGCGGCCGACCTGCCGGTGATCGACCTCGATCCCGAGCAGATGAAGCGCGTCCTCATCAACCTGCTCGAGAACGCCGTGGCCGCCGTCGTCGGCGAGGGCCAGGTCGCCGTGTCGGGGACGGGCGGGCCGGCCGCGGCGCCTCTGGGGGAGGTGGTGGTCACGACCCGCTTCGATCCGGAACGACAGGTCGTGCGTCTCGAGGTGACCGACACCGGGTGCGGCATCCCGGCCGAGGCCCGGGGCCGCCTGTTCGAGCCCTACTTCTCGACCAAGAAGAACGGCACCGGTCTCGGGCTCGCCATCGTGAGCACGATCGTGGCGGACCACAACGGGTACATCCGGGTGAAGGACAACGAGCCGCGGGGGACGCGGTTCGTGATAGAGTTGCCGTATCGACCGTGACGCAGATCGCCCTCATCGTCGACGACGAAGCCTCCATTCGCGCCTCCCTCGCCGGCGTCCTTCGGGACGAAGGCTACGAAGTCCTCGAAGCCGAGAGCGGCCAGGCCGCCCTCGCCAGGGTGGCCGAGCACGAGCCGGACGTCGTCCTCCTCGACATCTGGATGCCGGAGATGGACGGCCTCGAGACGCTCCAGAGGCTCAAGGCGATCCAGCCCGGCCTGCCGGTCGTCATCATGTCCGGCCACGGCACCATCGAGACGGCCGTCAAGGCGACCAAGCTCGGGGCGCACGACTTCGTCGAGAAGCCGCTCTCCATCGAGAAGGTCGTGCTCGCGCTCCAGAACGCCATCAACCAGAGCCGCCTGCAGCGGGAGAACCGGCGGCTGCGCGAGAAGGTGGAGCGGCGGCAGGAGATGATCGGCCAGAGCCGGGCGATTCAGCGACTGCGCGAGCAGATCGCGCTGGCCGCGCCGTCGAACGGCTGGGTGCTCATCCGCGGGGAGAACGGCACCGGCAAGGAGCTGGTGGCGCTCACGATCCACCGGCTCTCGCGGCGAGCCGAGAAGCCGTTCATCGAGGTGAACTGCGCCGCCATCCCGGAGGAGCTGATCGAGAGCGAGCTCTTCGGGCACGAGAAGGGCGCGTTCACCGGGGCCGTCGCGCGCAAGCGCGGCCGGTTCGACCTCGCGCACGAAGGCACGCTCTTCCTCGACGAGATCGGCGACATGAGCCTGAAGACCCAGGCCAAGGTGCTGCGGGTCCTCCAGGAAGGGACGTTCGAGCGGGTGGGCGGCAGCCAGACGATCAAGGTGGACGTGCGGGTGATCGCCGCGACCAACAAGGACCTCCTCGAGGAGATGCGGCACGGTCGCTTCCGCGAGGACCTCTACTACCGGCTCAACGTCATCCCGTTCTACGTGCCGCCGCTCAGGGAGCGCAAGGAGGACATCCCGCTCCTGGTCGAGCACTTCCTCGACATGTTCGCCAGCGAGATGTCGGGCGCGCAGCGAAAGACCCTCTCGCCCGAAGCGCTCGACCTGCTCATGGCCCACGACTGGCCGGGGAACATCCGCGAGCTCAAGAACCTCGTCGAGCGGCTCGTCATCATGACGCCCGGTCCGATCATCCGCGCCGAGGACGTGCCGCTCGCGCCGGCGGCCGTCCGGGCCGCACCGCCGTCGCCCGAGGCCTGGCGGCGGCCGTTCGAGGCGCCGTCGCTGCGCGAGGCCCGCATCGACTTCGAGCGGGAGTACATCCTCGCCCAGCTCGCGCGCTACGGCTGGAACATCTCCCGCACCGCCGAGGCGATCGGCATCGAGCGGAGCAACCTCCACCGGAAGATCCGCCAGTACGGCATCGAGGTCGCGAGGAGCGACGGCAGCGGCGACCAGGATCGATGAGCCGGCGGGCACCGCCCGCGTCAGGCCGTCTCCTCGTCGTTCCCGAGGATCGCGATCGCGAGCCGCAGGTACTGCCTGAGCTCCTCGAAGTGGGCCGGGCGTAGCTCCCCGTCCGAGAAGCGGACCTCGGCCACGACCCCTCTCGACAGCGGCCAGGTGAAGACCCGCCCCCGGGTCGGGCCGTCGGCGGCCGGCGGGCCGCCGGACGGCCCGGCGCCATGCGGCGCCGCAGGGGTCCCGTTGCGCGGCGGGGCATCGAGCCCCGCCGCCGCCATGGTCTCCCGGAACGCGCGAACGGCGAGGCGCGCGCCGGCCTCCGAGAAGTGCCGGTCGAAGATCAGGTGCGACCTGAGCGCATCGTCGGAGGCGTCCCGGTGGCTGTCGTGGAGCTGGCGGAAGAGGTCCGGCCGCAAGGCGGCCTCGTGGAGCGCGCGCGTGAACCCCTCCGACCGCGGCGGCTCGAGCGCGAGCCGCATGCCGAGCGCCGAGACCCGCACCCCCTCGCCGTCGTCCTCGACGAGGCCGTAGCGCTTGAGCGAGGCGAGGCGCACGCGCGCCGGTCCCGAGAGGCTCGCGTAGCCCCAGGCGCGCACCGCCACCTCCGCCGGAACGGTCGTTCGCTTCTCCTGCTTCCAGAGCGCCTGCGCCAGCCTCACCGCCGCCTCGAGCGGCAAGGCCGGGTAGTTGGGACTTCGGGTCCGCGCCATCGCACGCCGGTCATGCATCTCGCGAGCCTCGCGAGCGGCAGGCTTGCACCGACCGCGCGGGGCGTCCGAGACGTGTCGAGGCGTTTTCGAGGCGTCTTGCGGCGCCCGCGGGCCCGCAAGGCGGAGCGAGGCTTCACAGGCTGTGGATTCTCGTCGCGACGAGGCGTGCCGCGACATCCCGGGGCCGAAGGCCCATGCCGCGGACGGTGCGTCGTCGAAGGACTCGGCGCGTCCCGTGACACCCTCGGCTCGGGCGCTGCTCTTGCACGGCCGCCCGGCAGCCTGCCAGAAGGAGGCACGCGATGCGCGCCACGCTACGGGATCGCGGGCAGTACGAGCTGGTGGAGAGCCACGGCCGGCTCCTCCTCGTGCTCGACGGCACGCAGTGGTTCAGCTGGCTGCCGGCGACGGAGGCCGAGGGGCCGGGCGCCGAGATCGACGAGCCGGAGGACGTGGTCCGGACGGTGCGGCAAGGGGAGTTCTACCTGGTGGACATCGTGGACGACCCGACGCTCGGCGACGGCCTGCGCCTGTTCCTGGAGGGCGACGGCGCGTTCGACGAGGTGCTCCTGCCGGAAGGGATCCCGACGGAGCACGAGGGCAAGACGATCATCGCCACCGGCCACGTGGTGACGCGCGAGGCCCTCGAGGCCTCCCTCGCGCCGCGCGACCGCGCCGTGCGTCCCGCCTGACGGCCGGGACCGGCTGGCGCTAGATGGTGAGGCCGCCCATCACCGGCAGGACGATCCCGCTCACGTAGCTCGAGTCGGCGTCGGAGGCGAGGAAGACGTAGGC
>DATCKS010000130.1:0-5395 GCA_036562265.1 Thermodesulfobacteriota bacterium
GGAGCCAGATCTGGCCGAACGTGAACCGGGTGCTGCCGACCTGCGGGTCGATGCCGACGGTCGCGAGGAGGAGGCCGGCCACGCCGGTGAGGAGCCCCTTGAGGAGCGATCCGCTCACGATGGCGAGGGCGGCGAGCCCCATGACGACGAGGGCGAAGTACTCGGGCGGTCCGAAGAGGAGCGCCCCCTGCGCGAGCGCCGGGGCGGCCAGCATGAGCCCGACCGTTCCGAGCGTGCCGGCGACGAAAGAGGCGATCGCGGCCATGCCGAGCGCCGCGCCGGCGCGGCCCTTCCTCGCCATCTGGTAGCCGTCGAGGCTCGTCATGACGGTGGAGGACTCGCCCGGCACGCTCACGAGGACCGACGTGATCGTGCCGCCGTACTGCGCGCCGTAGTAGATGCCGGCGAACATGATCGTGGCGCTGATCGGGTCGCCGCCGAACGTGAGCGGCATGAGGATGGCGATGCCGGCCGAGGGGCCGATCCCCGGCAGGGCGCCGATCGCCTGGCCGAGCAGGACGCCGAGCACGCAGAAGAGGAGGTTCGTCGGCGTGAGGACGACCGAGAACCCCTGCGCGAGATGCCCGAGGACGTCCACGGCTAGAACCCCCAGGGGCCGCGGGGAAGCGGCACCTTGAGCCAGGCCTGGAAGACCAGGTAGAGGCCGAGCGTGGTGCCGAGGGCGACGCCTGCCGAGAGGCCCCACCCCCGCCGCTCGACCGCGCGGACCAGGTAGAAGAGGTAGGCGGCGATGGAGAGGGTGAAGCCGAGCGTCCCGATCACCGCGATGCAGGCGACGAGCCCCAGGGCCACCGCCCCCACCTTGCGCCGGTCGACCGGCGCGTCCGCGCCGCCGGACGGCTTCGCGCGGTGCGACGTGAGGAGGAAGCCGACCACGAGCGCCGCGAGGACGAGGCCGAGCCAGAACGGGAGGAAGCCGGCGCCCGGCACCGAGTCCTCCATGTAGCTCAGGTCGCGCGCCCCGAGCGCGAAGAAGAGGCCGAGGAGGCCGAAGAGGCCGGCGAGGACGCGTTCACCGCTCATCGCACGCGCCACTCCTCGAGACGGGCCGGGTCGAGCGCCACGCCGAGACCGGGCCCGATCGGCGGCCGGATCTCGCCCCGTCTCGGCTGGAGGTCGGCGGTGACGATGTCGGCCGTGACCCCCAGAGGCTGCAGCGAGCCGATCTCGTGCGGCGGGCAGAGGTTGGGCGCGGTGAGGGCGAGCTGCGCCTCGGCCGCCGCGGCGAGCCCCATCTCGAACACGTGCCCGAGGACGCAGCCGATGCCGGCTGCCTCGAGCATGCCGACGAGGAGCCGCGCGCCGTCGAGTCCGTGCTTCGTCACCTTGACCTTCACCCGGTCGGCGGCCCCGAGGCGGATCACCGCGGCGGCGTCCTGCGGCGTCGCGACCGCGTCGTCCGTCATGAGCGGCACGCCGACCTTCCGGCGCACCTCCGCCATGCCGAGCAGGTCGTGGCGGGGGAGCGGCTGTTCCACGTGCTCGGGCTCGTACGGCTCGATGGCGCGGATGAAGCGGACGGCGTCGGCCGGCCGGTAGTGGTCGTTGGCGTCGACGCGGAGGGCGATCGCCCCGCCCACCGCTTCACGGACGGCGCGCACCCTTTCGACGTCGCGCTCCGGCGTCTCGCCCACCTTGAGCTTGAGGGTCGTGAAGCCGGCCTCGACGAGCGCCCGCGCGCGGGCCGCCATCTCGTCGGGCGCCGCCATGGAGAGGACCGGTCCGATCACCGGGACGCGGTCGGTCACGCGGCCGCCGAGGAGATCGCTCACCGGCACGCCGAGCACCTTCCCCTCGAGGTCCCAGAGGGCGTTGTTCAGCGCCGCCTTCGTCCAGATGCGCCCCTTGAGGACCGCCTCCACCCGCCGCATGGCGGCGATCCGCTCGGTGGCGGCAAGGCCGGTAATGGCCGGCGCCACGTAGCGCCGAACCGCGCCGACGATCTCCTCGAGGAACTCCTCGGGCTTGCCCGGCGGCGCCGAGACGGCCTCGGCGATCCCCTCGAGGCCGTCCACGTCGGTGCGGACCCGCAACACGACCGAGACGTGCGTGCGGGTCCCCCCCTCGGAGATGCGGAAGTCGCGAGGGCCGGGGACGACGAGCGGGATCGCCTCGACGCCGGCGATGCGGGGGCTGGCCGTCACCTTCCGAGCTGGCCGAGCCGGGCGAGCATGTCCCTGTAGAGCGCTTCCTGCCGCTCCAGGAACCCGGCGAAGTCCCGTCCCGGCAACACGTGCTCGGTCGCCACGTTGGACTCGATGTACGTCTTGAACGCCGGGCTCCGGGCGACCGCCTGCATGACGCCTTCCCAGTAGGCAACCGCGTCCGCCGGCACGCCCTTCGGCATGGCGACGCCGCGCCACATCTGGAACGGCGCCGTCTCGATTCCCTGCTCCCTGAGCGTCGGCACGTCGGGCATCGCCGCGAAGCGGGTCGGCCGGAAGACCCCGATCGGCCGCACCGCACCCGCCTCAATCTGGCCGATGAACTCGAGCGGGTTGCCCGAGGCGACGTCCACGTGCCCGCCGAGGAGCGCCGTGAGGACCTCGCCGCCGGAGTTGAACCGGACGATGTTCAGCTTGATGTCGGTCGCCGCCTCGAACACCGCGATCGACATGTCGTCGGCGGTGCCGGCGGAGCCGACCGACACCGTGCGGGGTCCCTTCTGCTTCGCTGCCGCAACCAGCTCCTTCGCGCTCGTGTAGGGCGAGTCCTTGCGGACCATGAGCACGTAGTCGTCGAGCATGAAGTTCATGATCGGCGTGAGGTCGCGCCACCCCCTGGCGTCCTTGACCCTGAGGGGGGTGATCTGGGTCTGCGGGTTGATCAGCACGAGCGTGTGCGGGTCGCCCGACTTCGCCGCCACCACGTAGCCGACGCCGGCCGCGCTCCCTCCGCCCGGCTTGTTCACCGCCACGACGGAGGTGGGGACGAGCCTCTCCTCCTGGATGATCTTGATGATCGTCCGCGCCAGGAGGTCGGCCCCGCCGCCGAGGCCGTAGGGGATGACGAACTCGACCTCCTTCGTCGGCGTCCACGCTGCCTGCGCGGCGGGCGCCGCGAGCACGATCCCCACCAGGGCAAGGACTCCCCCGAGAACCGCTCGCCGGACTGTTCGCATGGCCTGCCTCCCGACGACGTCCGTTCTAAAACGATGTTCCTTGCGGAGCAGCGTACGGGACCTGGCGGCACCTGGCAAGCCCGAAGGGAGTCGGGCCCGTCCATTTTCCGGGCCTGGTCGTGCCTCCCCTCGATCAGCGGGCGCGGAGGGCGGCGAGGAGCTTGTCGTGGATGCCGCCGAAGCCGCCGTTGCTCATGACGAGCACGACGGCGCCGGGAGGGGCTTCGGCGGCGATCGTCGCGACGATGTCGTCGACGGCCGGGATGTGGCGGGCGCGGCGGCCGCGGGCGCGGATCTGCTCCACGACCGCGTCGGCCACGAGACGCTCGCCGGGCGCGAGGCTGGCGGCGTTGTGGACGCCGGCGATCACGACCTCGTCGGCGGCGTCGAACGCGGCCGCGTAGTCGTTCTGATGGACGGCACGGCGCGAGGTGTTCGAGCGAGGCTCGAAGACCGCCCAGAGGGGCCGGCCGGGGTACTGCGCGCGGACCCCCTCGGTCGTCACCCGGACGGCGGTCGGGTGGTGCGCGAAGTCGTCGAGGACCAGGACGCCGCCCGCCTCGCCGCGGACCTCCTGTCGTCGCTTGACCCCCTCAAAGCCAGCCAGTCCGCGACGGATCGTCTCGAACGGCACCCCGAAGCGGTGCGCGACGGCGATGGCGGCGAGCGCGTTCTCCACGTTGTGGCGCCCGGTCAAAGGCAGCGTCATCCGCCCGACCGGTCCCGAGGGGCCGATCAGGTCGAACGAGGCGCCGCCGGCGCCGAAGACGACCCGCTCGGCGCGCCACTCGAGGTCGGCCGCCCCCTCGGCGGCGCCGTAGCGGACGATCGCGGCACCCTTCGCGCCGGCCTGCACCGCGTCGACGGCGTGGGGGAAGGACGCGCCGACGACGAGCGTCCCCTCCGGCGCGGGGGGCACGAGCGCGGCGAAGGCGCGGAAGGCGGCCTTCACGTGGTCGAGGTCGCGGTAGATGTCGGCGTGGTCGAACTCGACGCTCGTCACCACCGCCGTGCGGGGCCGGTAGTGGAGGAACTTGGGGCCCTTGTCGAAGAAGGCGGTGTCGTACTCGTCCCCCTCGACGACGAACGCCTCGCCCCCTCCCAGCCGGAAGTTCGACCCCCAGTTGCGCGTGACGCCGCCGACGAGGAACGACGGGTCGAGGCCGCCCACGTGGAGGAGCCAGGCGACGAGCGAGGCCGTCGTCGTCTTGCCGTGGGTCCCGGCGATCACGACCGGGTGCTTCCCGGCGAGGAAGAGTTCCCCGAAGGCGGCGGGGAAGCTCGTGAAGGGGATGCCGGAGGCGAGGAGCGCGTCGGCCTCCGGGTTCTTGCGGGTGATCACGTTGCCGACGACGACCAGATCGGGCCGGGGGGAGAGGTTCTCGGGCCGGTAGCCTTCCTTGAACGGGATGCCCCACTTCGCGAGCTGGGTGCTCATCGGCGGGTAGACGTTCTGGTCGGAGCCGGTGACCTCGTAGCCGGCCTCCTTGAGCATGCCGGCGAAGGAGCCCATCGCGGTGCCGCCCACGCCCATGACGTGGATGCGGCGGATGCCGCGCGGCAGCGGCGAGGCCGGGACGACCTCCGGGTAGGGGTTGAAGGCTTTGCCGTCGAGCGTCGGGGACATGAGCGGAGCGAGGTCCCTTCTCTCCTTACGCGGCCTCGTCGAACGCCGCCGCGACGAGGTCGTGGAAGCGGGGACGGAACGCCTGGATGCGCCGGTTCTCGCGCGTCGGGTGGACGCGGTTCGTGAGGAGGACGGCCACGAGGCGCCGGCTCGGGTCGATCCACATGGAGGTGCCGGAATAGCCGAGGTGCCCGATCGAGTCAAGCGCGAAACGCGACCCGGCGGCGGAGGCCCCCTCGGTCGGGGTATCCCAGCCGAGCGTACGGGTCGTCACCGGCGCCCCCTGCCGGCGGAAGGTCTCCTCCACGAGCCGGCGCGGGATCGGACCCGGCTCGCCCTCGCGCAGGGCGAGCCAGCGCGCGCAGAAGCGGTACACGTCGCGCCCGGTGGCGAAGAGCCCGGCGTGGCCGGCGACGCCGCCCATCGCCCACGCCGTGTCGTCGTGTACCGCCCCTTCGAGGACGCCACCCCGCCAGGCGGAGTCCTCCGTCGCCGCCACGGAGGCGCCGGGGGGCCAGGGGGGGCGCTCGCCGATCGGCGCGAAGCCGGTCTCGACGAGCCCGAAGGGCCCGCGGACGTACCGCTCGAAGAGCGCGTCGAGCCGCGCCTCTCCGACGCGCTCGAGC
>DATCKS010000131.1:0-2595 GCA_036562265.1 Thermodesulfobacteriota bacterium
TTCTTCGCCAGCGCGACGAGCTCCTCGAGCGAGGTCACCTCGAGCGACGGGTGGACGACCAGCACGTACGGTGTAGCCCCGAGCAGGCTGATCGGCTTGAAGTCCTTGATCGGATCGTAGGGAATGCTGGCGAAGAGGCTCGGGTTGACGGCGAACTGGGCGTTCAGGGCGAACACGAGCGTGTAGCCGTCGGGCCTCGCCTCGGCGGCCGCCTTCATGCCCAGGTTGCCGCCGGCGCCGCCGATGTTCTCGACGATCACCTCCTGCCCGAGCCTCGGCCCCATCTCGGCCGCCAGGCGGCGCGCGAAGGTGTCGGTGCCGCCGCCGGGCGCGTAGGGCACGATGAAGCGGATCGGCTTCTCGGGGTACTCCGCGAAGGCGGGTTGCGCGAGGGCCGCCATGGCGACGATCCCGAACGCGGCCCGCACGATCGCGCCGACAACTCGATTCATGGCCGTTGCTCCTTCTTCGTCAGGTCGATGGCCCGCGCCTTGAGCGTCGGGTCGCTCCTCAGTACCGCCTTGGCGACCTTGTGCGTCGGCGTGTGCGGCAGCTCGTCCATGAACAGGACGTACCGCGGCACCTTCATCGGCGCGAGCCGCTCCCGGCACCAGGCCGCGATGTCCTCGGCTTTCAGGTCGTATCCGGCCTTCGGCACGACGGCCGCGAGGATCTCGTCCTCGCCGAGCTCGGACGGGACGGCGACGACGGCAACCTCGTAGACGCCGGGATGCGCGCCGATCACGCGGTCGAGTTCCGCGCCGGCGATGTTCTCGCCGCGGCGGCGGATGATGTCCTTCTTGCGCGAGACGAAGTAGAAGTAGCCGTCCGCGTCCCGGCGCACCAGGTCGCCGGTCATGAACCACCCGTCGCGGAACGACGCGGCCGTCTGCTCGGGGTCGCGGAAGTAGCCCAGCATGACGATCGGCGTCTTGACCCACAGCTCGCCGACCTCGCCTACGCCGACGTCGCGCCCCTCGTCGTCGACCACGCGGCACTCGGCCCAGGGGCGCGCCGGATCGGGGTGCCGCGCGATCGGCCCCATGGTGCCCGGCTTGTCGTGGCCTTCGTAGGGCGTGCAGGTGACGCCGGGGATCTCGGTCATGCCGTATCCGCTGACCAGGTGGGGGATGCCGAACTCGTGGCGGAACGTGTCGGCCACGTTCTGCCGGACGCCGTAGACGACCCGGATCCTGTGGTCGGGCCGGAACTCGGACCGGGGTCGCGCCTGCAGGATCGTGCCGATCGCCTCGATGATGTTGACCTCGGTTGCGCCCGTGGCCGCCGCGGTCTCCCAGAAGGTCGAGGCGGAGAACTTCGGCACGATGACCATGCTCGCGCCGGCGGCCAGCGTCCCCGCGACCGAGTAGAACAGGGCGTTCATGTGGTACATCGGCAGGACGATCATGACCCGGTCGGTCTCCTGCAGATGGACCCGCTGCACGAACGCCTCGCCCGCCGTCACGAAGTTCCGCTGGCTGTGCATCACCCCCTTCGGGAAGCCGGTGGTCCCCGAGGTGTAGATGATCACGCAGGGCTCGTCGGGAGAGACCTCGCGCGGGAGGGGATGCTCCGGCGCCTCGGCGACGGCATCGTGGAACCGCGGAGCCCCCGCGTCGGCGCCGTCGAGCGAGAGGAACCAGGGCGCGGGCGAGAGCCCCTCGCAGGCGGTTCGGGCCGTGGCGAGGACGCCGCCGCTCGCGACGACGCCGCTCACCTCCGCGTGGTGGAGCACGTACCGCGCCTCCTCCACGCCGAAGTCGGGGTTGACCGGCACCATGATCGCACCGAGTCGCGCGAGCCCGGCCACGAGCAGGACGTGCGCGTCGCTGTTGCGCGCCATGATGGCCACCCGATCGCCCCGGCCGACCCCTCGCGCCGCCAGCATCCGCGCCGTCCTGTCCGCCGCGTCGATGAACGCCCGCCAGCTCCAGCGCCGGTCCTCGAACAGGATGAACGGGCGGTCCGGGTCCCTGCCGGCGCGGCTCGCCAGCACCCCGTGAACCGTGTAGTCGTGCTCCGGGTAGAGCCGGAGCACCTCGAGGGGGCTTCGCATCTCGGGCGGGCGTCTACGAGAGGCCGTACGGCAGAAGGCCGGGAACCGGCATCCTGACCTTCAGGATCGCGCCGTGCTCCGCCTCGGTAATGAAGAGCGTCCGTCGATCCGGGCCGCCGTACGCGACGTTGGTCGTGCGCATCCCCGCACAGGACTTGATGCGGTAGATCGGCTCGCCCATCGCGTTGAACACCCAGACCGTGCCGAACCCGGCGTGCACGACCACGAGGTTGCCCGCCTCGTCCATGGCCATCCCGTCCGGGCCGGTGGGGCTGCCCGAAAGCTGGATGAACATCCGCGCCTTGTGCACCCCCTGGTAGTTCGGCCTGAGCGGCAGGCTCAGGATCTGGTTCGAGCGCGTCGCCGCGACGTGCAGGATGTTCTCCTGCTTGTTGAGGACGAGACCGTTCGGTCCCGGGATCCCCTTGAAGAGCAGGTCGACCTCACCCGTGCTGCGGAGCCGGAAGACGCGTCCGGTGGGGTCTTCGAGCGCGCTCTGCCCCTGATCGGTGAAGTAGAGGTCGCCGTTGGAGGCGAAG
>DATCKS010000132.1:0-4093 GCA_036562265.1 Thermodesulfobacteriota bacterium
GTCATGCTCTCCGAGGAGAGCGCGGTCGGCCTCTACCCGGTCGAGACGGTCCGGGTCATGGACCGTATCGTGCGGGCGGCGGAGGCGGAGATGGACCTGGGCGGCGCGCTCCTTCGGCGCGAGCGGATGGCCGAGCAGGGCCGGCTCATCCCGAGCGCGGTGGCGCGGGCGGCCTGCTTCATCGCCCACGACATCGCCGCGGCGGCCATCCTCACGCCGACCTCGTCCGGCCGCACGGCGCGGGCGGTCGCGCGGTATCGCCCGTCCCAGCCGATCGTCGCCATCACGCCCGACCAGGCCACCTACCGCCGGCTCGCCCTGTCGTGGGGCGTGACGCCGATCCTCGTCGGCGACCTGCTGTCGACCGACGACATGATCGAGAAGTCGAAGGAGACGGTCCTCAGGGCCGGCTTCCTGTCGGAGGGCGACACCCTGGTCATCACGGCGGGCCACCCGGTCGGCGTCTCGGGGACCACCAACCTCATCACCGCCGTCCGCCTCTGATGACCACCGCGGCCGAGGTCAGGCTCTCCGCCGAGGCGCGCGACGCCATCCTCGCCCACGGCGCCCGCGACTACCCGCACGAGGCGTGCGGCCTCCTCCTCGCGCCTCGCGGGACCCCTCTCCGCCTCGTCGAGGCCGCGCCGGTGGCCAACCTCAACACCGAGCGGGCGCACGACCGCTATACGCTCGACCCGGTCGGCTTCCGGCGGGCCGCCGAGGCGGCGGCGGCGCGCGGCCTCGAGGTGGCCGGCGTCTACCACTCCCACCCCGACCATCCGGCTCGCCCCTCGGAGACCGATCGCGTCAACGCCTGGGCCGGCTGGACCTACCTCATCCTCCGCGTGGCCGACGGCCGGCCGGAGGAACTGAACGGCTTCCGCCTCGAGGGAGCCCTCCACGGCTCGGAGGGGGGCGCCTTCGTTCCGGTACCGCTCGTCGTCGAGCAGGCCTGATCGCCAGACACGCCAGCGCCGGCTCCCTCCGACGAGCCGGCTTTCGCCTGACGGCTCGGAACGCGAGGAACCAGCCGTCCGGCGCGATCGCTCCGGCCGGCGACGCCGCGCGCTGCCCGGACGGCCCGGCTCTCGAGCTTGGTCGCCCGGCGATCGATCCCACGCTTGACAGCGACGTCGCGAGCGGATAGGGTCCCCGCGCTTCGGGGCGGCCGGAGGAAGCGTGTCGGACGAGTACCAGATCCAGACGTACGAGGTCCCGGTGGAGGTGAGCCTCGGCGACGGGCCCCATCTGGTGGGACACATGTTTCTCCGCCCGCACACCGCGGGGCACACCGGGCCCGAAACGGTCGCCGATCGGCTGAACGACCGGACCGCGTTCTTCCCCGTGCGGGCCACGGCGCCCGAGCCCGCGCTCCTTCTCGTCGGCAAGGCGCAGGTTCGCTACGTGATCGCGCCCGACTCGGGCACGATCGAGCGCGTGGCGTTCAGGCGAGCGGCCTCCGTGCAGATCGGCGCCTCGATCATGCTCGACGACGGCGAGGTCGTCAGCGGGATCGTCTTCCTGGACGGGATCCCGGGACAGATACGCCCGCTCGACTACCTCAACGCCATCGACGATCCGTTCGTCACCCTGGTCCGCCCGGATCAGGAGTACCTGATCAACCGAAACCGGATCCGCTACTTCGTCGACATCGCGTCCTGACGGACGGACGCCTCCCGGAGACCGGATGCCGCAACTCGACTCGTTCTTCAAGGTCATGCTCGCCCAGGCCGGCGCGGAGGTGCGCATCGCCACCGACGCCGAGCCGCAGCTCAGGGTCGGCGGCTCGGTGAGGCCGCTCGTCGCGAAGACGCTCTCCGCCGCCCAGGTGCGCTTCCTCGTCGGGGAGATCGCCACGGAGGCCGCGAAGGCCGCCCTCGTCGCCGACGGCGCGGCGCAGTTCACCTACGAGCCGGCCGGCCTCGGCGCCGTCGAGGCGCTCGTCCGCGACTGGAGCGGCCGGCCGGAGGCGCGCTTCCGGCCGGCGGCCGCCGCCGCCTCGCACGAGGCTCCCGCGGCGCCGAAGGCGGCGCCCGCGCCGCGTGCCCCACGCGTGTCGGCCGGCGAGCCGGCCATCAACGCGCTCTTCCGCCGCATGGTGGAGATGAACGCCTCGGACCTCCACCTGTCGACCGGCGAGAAGCCGATGGTCCGCGCCCACGGCGACATGGTGCGCTTCGACGACGAGCCGGTCTTCACCCCCCAGTCGATGCGCGCCCTCCTCGACCCGATCATGCCGGAGCGCAACCGCAAGGAGTTCGACGCGGTCCACGACACCGACTTCGCCTACGAGGTGAAGGGCCTTGCGCGCTTCCGCGCCAACATCTTCATGGACCGGAAGGGCCCCGGCGCGGTCTTCCGGGTGATCCCGAGCGAGATCATCACGGCCGAGCAGCTCGGGCTCTCCCAGGAGATCCAGAACCTCTGCTACCTCACCAAGGGGCTCGTCCTCGTCACCGGCCCGACCGGCAGCGGGAAGTCGACCACGCTCTGCGCGATGATCGACCTCATCAACCGCAAGCGGAACGACCACGTCATCACCATCGAGGACCCGATCGAGTTCGTCCACGAGAACAAGAACTGCCTCATCAACCAGCGCGAGGTGGGCGAGCACACCGAGAGCTTCAAGCGCGCCCTGCGCGCCGCGCTGCGCGAGGACCCCGACATCATCCTGGTCGGCGAGATGCGCGACCTCGAGACGATCGCGATCGCCATCGAGACGGCCGAGACGGGGCACCTCGTCTTCGGGACGCTGCACACGAGCACCGCCCCCTCGACGGTCGACCGCATCATCGACCAGTTCCCGAGCGACCGGCAGTCGCAGATCCGCGTCATGCTCTCGGAGTCGCTCAAGGGGGTCATCAGCCAGACGCTCTGCAAGAAGATCGGCGGCGGGCGCATCGCCGCGATGGAGACGCTGATCGTCACCCCGGCGGTGTCGAACCTGATCCGCGAGGGCAAGACCTTCCAGATCCCCTCGATCATGCAGACGTCGCGCAAGCAGGGGATGGTGCTCCTGAACGACGCCCTCTTCGAGCTCGTCCAGGCGAAGAAGGTGGAGCCGAAGGAGGCCTACATGAAGGCGGTCGACAAGGCGGGGCTCGCCACGATGCTCAAGTCGGCCGGCCACAGGCTCGACTTCCTCGAGGCCGCCCCGAAGCCGGGGGAGGCGCCGAAGCCGGCGGCCGCCGGCACGGCCTAGTCCCCGTAAGGCCGCGCCTACAGCTCCTCGACCGCGTGCGCGATCGAGGAGGCGACGAAGTCGAGCTCCCGCTCGGCCGCGACGAGGGGCGGCAGGAGCCGCACCACGCGGCCGCCCGCCGGCGGCGCCGCCACGAGGATCCGGTCGAGCGCGAGCGCCCGGACGAGCGCCTCGGCGGCCGCGGGGCTCGCGCACTCGACGGCCCAGGCAAGCCCGGCCCCCCGTACCTCCAGGACGGCGTCGCTCTCCTCCCAGTCGATCCGCTGGAGCGCCTCCCCGAACCCGGCCCCGACGCGAGCCACGTCGGCGAGCAGGGCGGCGTCGGCCAGGACGTCGAGCGCGGCCGCCGCGGCGGCGCAGGCGATCGGCGAGGGCCGCGCCTCGGCGTCGGCGAGGGCCAGGGCGGCGAGCGTCTCGGCCACGACGCCGGTCTCGCCGATCCGTTCGGCCACGGCCGGCGCGGCGAGCAGCGCGGCGAGCGGACCGAACTCTCCCGCGAGCCCCCCGACGACGACGAGGTCGGCCGCGAGCCCGACCGCCTCGGCCGCCACCAGCGTGCCGAGGCGCCCCGGACCGAGCGGCCGCTCGTCGGCAAGGATCAGAACGCCCGCGTCGCGCGCGCGCCGGATCAGGCGCCAGGTATCGCCCGGGTCGCGAGGGGCGAGCGTGGCCGACGGCAGCGGCTCCACGACGAGCGCCTCGCGCCCGGTGAGGAGGCGCGCCGCCGCGAGCCCGGCCTCGAGCGCCGCCGCACCCGAGCCGAAGATGCCGAGCGGCGTCAACCCCGCCGGCGCGATCCGCGCAAGCCGCGCCGACACCGCCGCCGTCTCCGGATCGACCAGCAACGGGCTCGCCGCCGCGCCGGCCTGGGCCGCCTCGCGCGCCGCGGCC
>DATCKS010000157.1:0-1535 GCA_036562265.1 Thermodesulfobacteriota bacterium
GGATGGAGGTGATCCGGATCTCCGGCTACACGGTGGAGGAGAAGGTCCACATCGCGCAGCGCTACCCCATCCCCCGACAGGCGCGCGACCACGGCCTGCCGGAGGGGGCGCTCGTCATCGAGGACGACGCCGTCCGGCACATCGTCTCCGCCTACACGCGCGAGGCGGGCGTCCGGAACCTCGATCGGCAGATCGCGCGGATCGCGCGGAAGATCGCGCGCCGGATCGCCTCCAACGGGACCGCCGCGGGCCGCATCACGAAGGCGGACCTGCCGGATCTGCTCGGGCCGGAGCGGATCTTCCCGGAGGTGATGCTGCGCACGGCCCGTCCGGGCGTGGCCACGGGCCTCGCCTGGACCGAGTCCGGCGGCGAGGTGCTCTTCGTCGAGGCGGCGAGGATGCCCGGCGGCAAGAACCTCACCCTCACCGGGTCGCTCGGCACGGTCATGCAGGAGTCGGCGCGCACCGCCCTCTCGCTGGTCCGGTCGCGCGCGAAGGAACTCGGCATCGACGAGCGCTTCTTCGAGACGAGCGACGTGCACATCCACGTGCCGGCCGGAGCCACCCCGAAGGACGGCCCCTCCGCCGGCGTGACGATGACGGTTGCCCTCGCGTCGCTCCTCACCGGGCGGCCGGTGAAGCCGACGGTCGCGATGACGGGCGAGATCAACCTCTCCGGCCTGGTCCTGCCGGTCGGCGGGATCAAGGAGAAGGTGCTCGCCGCGAAGCGGGCCGGCATCAAGACGGTGATCCTGCCCAAGCGCAACGAGCGGGACGTCGCGGAGATCCCCGACCACCTCAAGGCGGGACTCGAGTTCCGGCCGGTCGAGACCATCGAGGAGGTGCTCGAACTCGCGCTCAGCGAGGCCCCGGCCGCCGAGGCGGCCGCCGTGGGGGTGGGCGGCCGCTGACCCGGCGCGCGGGGCTCGCCCGCCGGCCCACCGGGCCGGGTCTCGCGGCCAGTCGTCCACGCACCGGAAGCGGGGCATGCTCCGTGCTCCTCCACGGGCGTCGGCGGGGAAAGGGCCCCGCCGACCGCAGGAGGAGACGCATCGATGCGCAGAACCTTTCTCGCCACCTTTGCCGCCACCGCACTGCTCGGGTGGGGCCTGCCTGCCGACGTCCTGGCGACCGGCGCGAGCGGGAGCAGTGCGGGCACGAGCGACTCGACGATGAGCGGCCAGTCGAGCACCGGCAGCGGCTCGGGCTCGTCCACGATGGGCTCCGGTTCGACGACCGGCGGCACGAGCGGGTCCGGCTCGACGACCATGCCGGGCTCCGGCTCGTCCACGACGGGCTCCGGTTCGACGACCGGCGGTACGAGCGGCGCTTCGCCGACCGGATCCCCGATGGGGAGCGGCTCCGGCTCCACGAGCGGGTCCGGCTCGACGACCATGCCGGGCTCCGGCTCCACGACCGGCGGGAGCGGGTCGTCGACCATGCCGGGCTCCGGCACCTCCGGCGGCACGAGCGGCTCCGGCGGGGCCATGCCGTCGGCCAGCCCGCAGTAAGCGCGAGGGCGGCACGTCAGGAGG
>DATCKS010000159.1:0-4510 GCA_036562265.1 Thermodesulfobacteriota bacterium
CAGCATGGGCGGCGGCCAGGCGCTGACTACGCAGGAACTCGGGGATCTCTCGGCCCGGTTGCTCCAGGCGCGCGCCGATCGGATCGCCAAGGAGAGCGCCCTGGCGCAGGCTCGCCGTCAGGACCCGAGCACCCTGCCGGCGGTCCTCCAGAACCAGGTGATCCAGACGCTCAAAGCCCAGCTCGTCGCCCTCGAGGGCGAGCAGCAGCAGCTCGCCCAGGTCTTCACGCGGCGGTTCGACGACGTCCGCATGCGGCAGCTCCAGGAGAACATCCGCGAGCTCAAGCGCCGCATCGAGGTCGAGACGGATCGCGTCGTCGCGTCGCTCGAGGGCGACTACCGCGCCGCCGTGCAGGCGGAGGAGCGCCTCCGGCGCGCGGCCGAGCAGCAGCGGCGCCTGGCTCGTCGGCTCGGCGACCAGATGGTGCACTACAACCTCCTGCGCCGGGAGGTGGAAAGCAACCGGGAGATCTTCTCGTCGCTCCTCGACCGTCTGAAGGAGACCGGCGTCTCGGCGGCGCTCCTCAGCTCGAACATCTCGATCGTCGACCGTGCCGAGGTGCCGCTTCGGCCGTCCAAGCCGGCCAAGACGCGCAACCTGCTCGTCGCCAGCCTCATCGGGGTGATCACCGGAGTCGGGCTCGCCTTCCTCCGCGAGCAGCTCGACACGACGGTCAAGGACACCCGCGAGGTCGAACGGGCGCTCGGCGTGCCGACGCTGGCGCTCATTCCGTCGTGGGCGGCCCTCGAGGGCCGCAAGACGCGGCGGCACACGCAGCTTGCCCTGGCGGCCCACACCAGGATGGGCTCGGCGTTCGCCGAAGCCTTCCGGGCCCTCAGGACGAGCCTGCTCTTCTCCGGGTTCACCCAGCCGCCGAGAACGGTGATGATCACCTCGCTGCACCGGGACGACGGCAAGACGTCGCTCGCGACGAACCTGGCGATCGTCCTCGCCCAGCTCAACGTGGGCGAGGTGCTGCTCGTGGACGGGGACATGCGGCGCCCCCGCCTGCACGACCTCCTCGGCGTGCCGCAGGCGCCGGGGCTGTCCACGTACCTCTCCGGGGAAGCGCCGCTCTCGGACGTCGTCAAGCCGACGCACATCCCGAACCTCCTCGTCCTCCCCTCGGGCGAGATTCCGGTCAACCCGACGGAACTCATGTCCTCCGCGCGGCTCCAGGAGGCCAACGCGCTCATCAGGCAGCACTTCGCGCACGTGGTCTTCGACACGCCGCCGCTCTTCGGGATCAGCGACGCGATGGTGCTCGCGCCGCAGGTCGAGGGGGTCGTCCTCGTGCTCCGGCGCGGCCGGGCCAGCCGCGAGGCCGCACAGCGCGCCGTGCGGGTTCTCGCCTCCATGCGGGCGCGCCTGCTCGGCGTGATTCTCAACGACGTCGACGTCCGGGGAACCGATGCGAAGGACGTCGGCTACTACGGGTACAGCCCCTCGTTGCCGGACGGCAGGTCCTAGCCGGGTATTCGGCCGAGGGGCTCGTCGCGACCGGCAGGCGAGGCGTCCTGCCGCGCGCGAAGGGAGACGATGACGCATGAACGGCACGGTTCTGGTCGCGGGAGCGGGCGGGTTCATCGGCCACCACCTGGTCAAGTACCTCAAGGCACGCGGCTACCGGGTGCGCGGCGTCGACCTGAAGCTCCCGGAGTACGAGCCGACGGCCGCGGACGAGTTCGAACTGCTCGACCTCAGGCGGCGCGACAGTTGCCTCCTCGCGACGCGCGGCGTGACGGAGGTCTACCAGCTCGCGGCCGACATGGGCGGGATCGGCTACATCTCGGCGAACCACTCCGAGATCGCGAGCAACAACGTCCTCATCAACGCCCACATGCTCGAGGCCGCCCACGCGAACGGCGTGTCCCGCTACTTCTACGCCTCCTCCGCCTGCGTCTATCCGGGCTACCGGCAGGCCGATCCGGACGTGCGGCCGCTGCGCGAGGAGGACGCGTACCCGGCCGACCCGGAGGAGGGCTACGGCTGGGAGAAGCTCTACGCCGAGAAGCTCTGCCAGTACTACACGGAGGACGGGAAGCTCGAGACGCGCGTCGCGCGCTTCCACAACGTCTACGGCCCCCTGGGGACCTACGAGGGCGGGCGCGAGAAGGCGCCGGCGGCGATCTGTCGCAAGGTCGCCCTCGCCCGCGACGGCGACGAGATCGAGGTCTGGGGCGACGGCCGGCAGACCCGCTCCTTCATGTACGTCGACGACTGCGTCGAGGGTATCTACCGCATCGCCCAGTCCGACTACCGGCACCCGCTCAACCTCGGAACCGACGAACTGGTGACCGTCGACGCCCTGGTCGACCTCGTCTCGGCCGTCGCCGGCAAGCGCATCCGGAAGCGGCACGACACGAGCCGGCCGCAGGGCGTCCGCGGACGCAACAGCGACAACTCGCTCCTGCGCCGCGTGCTCGAGTGGGAGCCCAGGACGAGCCTCGCGGAGGGGCTCGCGCGGACGTACCCCTGGATCGAGGGCGAGCTGGCCAGGGCGAACCGCCTGCCCGGACAGGTCCGGCGGCGACAGGCCGTGGCCTAGCCCGTCCCCGCTCGGGAGGGCAACGGAGGACGCACGATGAAGGTGGCCATTCTCGCCGGCGGGGTCGGCTCGCGGCTCTCGGAGGAGACCGAGACGAAGCCCAAGCCGATGGTCGAAATCGGCGGGCGGCCGATCCTGTGGCACATCATGAAGCACTACTCCTGGTACGGCTTCGACGAGTTCGTCATCGCGCTCGGCTACAAGGGGGAGGTCATCAAGAAGTACATGGTCGACTACTTCCCGTTGAACAGCAACCTGACGGTGAACCTGCGAACCGGTCAGGTCCGCGTCAACGGCGGCGACAAGCCGGACTGGATCGTCGATCTGGTCGAGACCGGCATCCCGACGATGACCGGCGGGCGGATCAAGCGGCTCGCGCCGTACCTCGGCAACGAGACGTTCATGCTCACCTGGGGCGACGGCGTCTCCGACGTGGACCTCCGCCGGTTGCTCGCCTTCCACCGCGCCCACGGCAAGCTCGCCACGCTCACCGCCGTCAGGCCGGCGGCGCGGTTCGGGCACCTGGACCTCGACGGCGATCGGGTCGTGGAGTTCTCGGAGAAGCCGCAGACGCGGGAGGGCTGGATCAACGGGGCGTTCTTCGTCCTCGAGCCGGGCGTCATGGACTACATCGACGGCGACGACACGCAGTGGGAGCGGGAGCCGCTCGAGCGCCTCGCGCGCGACGGCCAGCTCATGGCGTACCGCCACACCTCCTTCTGGCAGTGCATGGACACGCTGCGCGACAAGGTGCTGCTCAACGAGCTGTGGAACTCCGGGCGGGCGCCGTGGCGGATCTGGAGGGACGAGGATGAGCGCTAGACGCGCGCCGACCGGAGCCGCGAGCGCCTGCCCGAGCTGCCGGACGGCCGGGCCGGCCGTCTTCTACGTGCAGAACGAGGTGCCGGTCCACAGCGTCCTCCTCATGCCGACCCGGGAAGAGGCGATCGGCTACCCGCGGGGGGAGATCCGGCTCGGCTTCTGCCGGGCGTGCGGCTTCATCGGCAACCTCGCCGCGGACCCGGCGCTCCACGAGTACTCGGGGCGCTACGAGGAGACGCAGGGCTTCTCCGCGACGTTCAACGCGTTCGCCCGAAGGCTCGCGGAGGGCCTGATCGAGCGCCACGGGATCCGCGGCAAGCGGGTGCTCGAGATCGGCTGCGGCAAGGGGGAGTTCCTGACGCTCCTCTGCGCGCTCGGCGGCAACCGGGGCATCGGGTTCGATCCGGCCTACGTCCCGGCGCGCAACCCGGCGCCGCCCGACGTCGACGTCACGTTCGTCGCGGACTTCTACTCCGATCAGTACGCCGGCATCCCGGCCGACCTGGTCGTCTGCAAGATGACGCTCGAGCACATCGGCGACACGCTCGAGTTCATGCGGATGGTCCGGCGGACGATCGGCGATCGGCCCGAGACGATCGTCTTCTTCCAGGTGCCGAACGCGGTGCGGATCCTGCACGAGGTCGCCTTCTGGGACGTCTACTACGAGCACTGCTCCTACTTCAGCCCCGGGTCCATCGCGAGGCTCTTCCGGAGGGCGGGGTTCGAGGTCCTCGACGTCGGGACCGACTTCGACGACCAGTACCTCCTCG
The DNA here is from genome assembly GCA_036562265.1 of Thermodesulfobacteriota bacterium. GTDB lineage: Bacteria > DASVDK01 > DASVDK01 > DASVDK01 > DASVDK01 > DASVDK01. Next base: position 4,142 of record DATCKS010000159.1, read on the forward strand.
TCGAGGCGTGTCCGGCGTCCGGCCGGCCGACCCTGCCGTCGAGGCCCGAGGAGGCGGACCTCGGGACGCTCGCGCGCGGCGTGGCCTGGTTCAGGGAGCAGTGGCCGCTGCGCGTGGAGCACTGGCGCGACCTCCTTCGGCGGGCGAAGGCCGAGGGCCGCCGGACGGTGATCTGGGGCGGCGGGTCGAAGGCCGTCGCCTTCCTGAACGCGATCGGGCCGGACGCCGACGCGGTCCTGCAGGTCGTGGACGTGAACCCCTACAAGCACGGCACCTTCCTGGCTGGGACCGGTCACGAGATCGTCGGACCGGACGTGCTTCGCGAGCACGCCCCGGACACCGTCATCGTGATGAACGGGATCTATCGCG
>DATCKS010000161.1:0-2338 GCA_036562265.1 Thermodesulfobacteriota bacterium
CACGCTCGCCGCGTTCCGGGCCGCCATCGCCCTCGGCGCCGACATGGTCGAACTCGACGTCCACCCCACGGCCGACGGCCGCCTGGCGGTGATCCACGACGAGTCGATCGACCGCACCTGCGACGGCCGGGGCTTCGTGCGCGAGATGACGCTCGCCGAGCTCAAGAGCTTCGACGCGGGCGGCTGGTGGGGCCCGGGGTTCACCGGCGAGCGGGTCCCGGCCCTCGAAGAAGTGCTCGATCTCACCCGGGGTCGCGTCCAGGTGAACGTGGAGATCAAGGCGCCGCGCGACGGCGCGGGGGCGGAGCGTATCGAGGAGACGATCGTGGCGCCGCTCCTCGCGGCGCTCGAGGCGACCGGGACCCGGGGCGAGGTGCTGGTCTCCTCGTTCGACCCCGCGATCCTGCGAGCGCTGCGCGCGGCGGCGCCCGACCTGCCGCTGGGGCTCCTGACCGAGGCGCGCATCGAGGGGCCGACCGGCTTTCGGCTCGATCGGCTGGCGCCGCTGCTCGACGTCGCGGCCGGCCTCGGCGCGTACTCGCTCCACCCGTACTGGCGCTTCTGCGGCGAGCGCGCCATCCGGGCGGCGCGCGAGGCCGGGCTCAGGGTCTTCCCCTGGACCGTGAACCGGGAGGCCGACCTGCGCCGCGTCGTCGGCCAGGGGGCCGACGGGGTCATCACCAACCACCCGGACCGGCTGGCTCGGGTGGTGAAGGGCTACCGCCGGCCGTAGCGGCGCCCGAAGGAGCGACGCCCATGCGGATCGACGTGCTCTTCACCCCGGCCGAGTTCGCGGAGCCGGTGCTCGCCGGCCGGACGGCGATCGTGGTCGACGTGCTCCGGGCCTCCACGACCATCGTCGAGGCGCTCGGCGCCGGCGCCCGAGAGGTGCTGCCGGTCGCCGACGTCGCCGAGGCCCTGGCCCTCGCCGGGAAGGGCGGAGGGGCGGAGCCGTCCGCGATCGTCGGCGGCGAGCGGGGCGGGGTGCGATGCGAGGGCTTCGACCTCGGCAACTCGCCGAGGGAGTACACGCCCGAAGCGGTCCGAGGGCGACGGGTCGTCCTCTGCACGACCAACGGCACGCGCGCCATCGTGGCGGCGGCGGCCCTGGGCGCCGCCGAGGTCCTCGTCGGCGCCTTCACGAACCTCAAGGCGGTCGTCGAGGCGGCCTTCCGCGTGGGTCGGGACGTGACGGTCCTCTGCGCCGGGTCGGAGGGGCGCTTCTCGCTGGAGGACGCGGTCTGCGCCGGCGGCGTGGTGGGCGGCCTCGCCTATCGCCTCGGCCCGGCCGCCGACCGCAGCGACGCCGCCCAGGCGGCCGAGACCCTCTTCCGCGCCCATCGCGAGAGCCTCGTGCGCCTCTTCGCGGCGAGCACGCACGGCCGTCGGCTCGTGGACCTCGGCCTCGGTGACGACCTGCCCGTCGCCGCCGTTCTGAACCGGCACGCCGTCGTGCCGGCGCTCGAGGCGGCCGAGGGGAACGGACGCGCCGTCCTGCGGCCGCGGCCGCTCTGAGGCAGGTCGGGCCCACGCACCCCACCGTGGGCCGGTGGACCCGAAAGGCCTTGACAGGCATGGCCGTGCGGCATACAAGGCCGGCCCATGCAGATCCTCGTCGTCGACGACAACCAGGCCTACGCCGAGATCCTGCGGGCGATGCTCACCAGGAGCGGCTACGACGTGCGCCTCGCCGGATCGGGCGCGGCCGCCCTGGATGCCGTGCGGCGCGTCCGGCCCGCCCTCGTCGTCATGGACCTGTACATGCCCGAACGGGACGGGGACGAGGTCTGCCGCGCCCTGAAGACCGACCCGGAGACCGGGACGCTCCCCGTCATCATGATGAGCGCCGGGGGGCGCAAGGACGAGGCCGAGCGCTGCGTCGAGGCGGGGTGCGACGAGTTCCTGGTGAAGCCGATCCGCCAGGCCGAGCTGCTCCTCGCGGTGTCGCGGCACCTCTACGGCGGCATGAGGAACGTGCGGGTCGACGTGCGGGTCCCGGTGAGCCTCGAGAGCGGCGGCACCCGCTGGGACGCCACGTCGGTCAACGTCTCGCTCGGCGGGATCTTCATCGAGACGCCGCGCCTCTTCCAGCCGGGCACCGAGATGCTGCTCGAGTTCACGCTGCCGGGGAGTCCGCCCGTGCCGATGCTCGTGCGCGGGAAGGTGGCCTGGCTCAACCGCCCCGACGCGAAGATCAAGCGCGATCTCCCGGTCGGGATGGGGGTGGAGTTCACGAAGATGGCCCCCGAGACGCAGAACGCCCTCGGGCTCTTCCTCGGCGCGGCTGCCGGACGGGCGGCGACGGGCGGGCACGCGGGCTAGCCGGACGGCGCCGACG
>DATCKS010000162.1:0-4209 GCA_036562265.1 Thermodesulfobacteriota bacterium
GGGACGCTCGACTTCGCGACGCCGCTCGGCGTCGCCCGCACCGACCGCGCCTTCGTGGCCGAGCTTTCGGCGGCCTTCGGCGACGACCTCACGGCCGAGGAGCTGGTCTTCCGGACCGACCACACGGTCGAGTTCCAGGTCCTCTTCCTCCAGCACGTCCTCGGCGACGCCGTGCGGGTCGTCCCGCTCCTGGCGAGTTTCGGCTTCGAGGAGGCGCGGGGGGACGCCGCCGGGCGGATCGGCCGCTTCGTGGCCGCCCTCAGGGACACGATCGCCCGGCGCCGCGACGCGGGGGCGCGGGTGGTGGTCGTCGTCTCGGCCGACCTCGCGCACGTCGGGCCGCGATACGGCGACCCGGCCCCCTTCGACGAGGAGCAGCTCCGTGGCGTCGAGGAGGCCGACCGCGCCCTGCTCGAGACCGTGGCGGCGGGCGACGCCGCGGCGCTGCTCGACCGGATCGCGGCCGACCGGGACCGCTTCCGCATCTGCGGCTTCTCGCCCCTCTACACCGCGCTCGGCGCGATCGGCGCGCGCGGCGGGCGGCTGCTCGCCTACGGCCGGGGCCCGACGGACGGCGCAGGCTCGATCTGCTCGTACGCCTCGCTGGCGCTCTACGACCGGGCCGCCGGCGCGCCAGGTCTTCCGATCACTGACGGAGGTGACACACGGTGACCCGTACATCCGACGACGAGACCCTGGCCGCGTTCGCCGCGGCCGTCGGGGCGGCCTCGCTCGGCGAGGCGGACCTGAACCGCCTGATCGCGACCGCGAGGCAGGTGCGCGAGGACGCGCGCGCCGTGGCGGCGCTCGACCTCGAGGACGTCGAGCCCGAGGCGCGCCCGCAGGTCGACCTGCCGACCGGGGGGCTCGAGTCGTGATCCCCGCCGGACCGCACGAGGACCTCGCGTTCCTCGGCCTCGCCGAGGCGAGCCGGCAGCTCGCCGAGGGGCGTGTCTCGGCCGTGGCGCTGACCGAGGCGATGCTGGCCCGCATCGAGGCGCTCGACGGGACGCTGAACGCGTACCTGGCGGTCGAGGCCGACGCCGCGCTCGCGGCGGCGCGAGAGTCGGACGCGCGCCGCGCCTCCGGTCGCGCCCGCGGCCCGCTCGACGGCATCCCGATCGCGGTGAAGGACGCCATCTGGCGCGCCGGACGGCCGATGACGGTGGGCGCGAAGCGCCCCGTGGTCGAGCGGGCGCCGGAGAACGCGACGGTCGTGGCGCGCCTCGAGGCGGCCGGGGCGATCATCCTCGGCGCCACGAACCTGCACGAGTTCGCCTACGGGGTGACGAGCGTCAACCCGCACCACGGCCCGGTCCGCAACCCGTGGGCCACCGACCGCAACCCCGGCGGCTCGTCCGGCGGCTCCGGCGCCGCCGTGGCCGCCGGACTGGCGTACGGCGCGCTCGGGACCGACACCGGCGGCTCCATCCGCATCCCCGCCTCGGTCTGCGGCATCGTCGGCCTCAAGCCGACGTACGGGCGCGTCTCGCGCCACGGCGTCTTCCCGCTCGCCTGGTCGCTCGACCACGTGGGGCCGATGACGCGGCGCGTCGAGGACGCGGCGCTGATGCTCGAGGTCATCGCCGGCGCCGATCCGGCCGACCCGACGGCGAGCCGGCGGCCGGTGCCGGCCTACGCCTCGCGGCTCGCGCGGAGCGTGAACCCGCCGCTCGCGGGGCTGCGCGTGGGGGTGCCGCGCGGCTTCTTCTTCGACCGTGCGGAGCCGGAGGTCGCGGGGATCGTCCGGGCGGCCATCGACCGCCTCGCGGCGCTCGGCGCCGCGGTGCGGGAGGTCTCGCTGCCGAAGCACGAGGCGAGCGTGCCGGCGGCGCTCCTCGTCCTGCTCGCGGAGGCGGCGGCGGTGCACGCGCGCCGTCTGGCGGAGGCGCCCGGCGACTACGGCGAGGACGTGCGGGCGCGGCTCGAGCAGGGGCGCCTCGTCCCGGCGTCGGACTACATCGCCGCGCAGCGCGCGCGGGCGGTCGTCAGGCGCGAGCTGGCCGAGGTGCTGCGCGTGGTCGACTGCATCGCGATGCCGACCACCCCGACCGCGGCGGGCCCGCTGTCGGAAGGGGCGACCGGCCCGGCTGACGCGGCGCGGCGGGCGATGACGCACTTCACGCGCCCGTTCAACCTGACCGGCTTCCCGGCGCTGTCGATGCCGTGCGGCTTCACGGCCGAGGGGTTGCCCGTGGGGCTCCAGCTCGTCGGCCGCCCGTTCGAGGAGGGGACGCTCCTGGCCGCGGCGGCGCCGCTCGAAGCGGCTCTCGGGCTCACGGCACGGCGCCCGACGGCGTAGCGATCGAGCCCACGGGCGGTGGGGCCGGCAGGCCCGGATCGGCTTGACACGCTCGCGGCGCGGGGACTAGCGTAGGAGCGTGGCGTTTCGACGGGCGGGGCCACGCTGCCGGCCGGTGCCCGGGCGCGTCACGTGCCGTGCAGGATCCCGGCCCCCGCCGCTTTCCCACGAGAAGGGGGGTCCGCCATGGACGCTACGCCACCGGGCTCAATCGGCCCCTCCGGGGGCCTCGACTGACACACGGCCGAACATGACCGACCGGCCCGCGGCAGGCGAAACGCTTCGACCGCGCGGCCGGAAAACAGACAAGGCTCGACGGTCCGGCGGGTCGACGCGCCGCACGCGGCCTTTGGGACACCGCGGGCCGGAGTCCGAGCCCAGACGATGCAAAGGGGGCCACGGTGAACGCGCGCACCGTGACCCCCTTCGTCTTCTCGGCGACAGCCGCCCGCCGCCGCCTCCCGCGCGAGCGGAACGCGGCCCCGCACCCGCCGGGAGTCGGGAGACGGTGTCGGGTTACCGGCTAGCCTGGAAGCAGGGCCGGCAGAGGATCTTGCGGCCAGGCGTCGGCTGGAACGGGACCTGGGACGGCTGCTGGCAGTTGTCGCAGATGATGTCGTACATCTGTCGCCCGCCGCGCGTCATCCCGCCGTTGCCCGGCCCCGCGGCGTAGGAGCCGCCGCGGTCGAGCGTCGCGCCGCCGCTCTTGGCGCGCTTGGCTTCTTCCCGGCATGCACGACAGCGCTTGGGCTCGTTCGTGTAGCCCTTCTCCTGGTAAAACTCCTGTTCTCCCGCGGTGAACACGAACGTGTTGCCGCACTGGACGCACGTGATCTGCTTGTCGGTAAAGGCCATTGCCGTCGTGATGCCTCGTCGAAAGAAAGAGAGATAACGAAAGTATCCGGATTCGGGCCGGATTTCCCTCAGGCTACGCTTGCCGGCAAGCGCGAGTCAAGCACGAAGTTTTATCCTGGCGGCCCCGGCGCCGCCTCGGCTGGCCGCCGGCGGCCACCCGGGCTCGACCACCCGATTGTCCACCCTTGGGCCGCCTTGCCCCGGCCCGGCACGGCCCTCGCAGAACAGGCGCTTCTGTTGGGAGGGACCACCAGTGCCACCCGGCGGGGCACGCAGATCAATTCCCAAGGAGGCAGCACAGTGGCGACCAGCATGCCGGGGGGACTCCGACGTCTCTCGCAACTCGAGGAGTACGAGATCGAGACCGGATACCCGGACATTCGCGGATGGCGACTCGAGGATCAGGAGGGACGCGACATCGGATCGGTGACGGACCTCCTGATCGACACCGCCAGGGACGAGCCGGTCTCGGTGATGATCCACCTCAAGGACCGCAACTGGTTCCTCGAGCTATTCAGCGAGGAGGAGAATGGACGGTTGCCCCTCTCCGCCATCTCGCTCGACGAGGACAGGCAGGTCGTCCGGCTCACCAGACCGATCGAGCAGGTGCTCCAGCAGCGCGAGACCGTCGAGCGGCCAGCCGGCGCGACGACGGCGGCGACCGCGACGACCGGCGGGACCGCGATGACCGGCGCGGCCGAGGCGGGCGCTGCCGGAACCGCGCACGCGACGGCCTCGGCCGAGGCGGGGCCCGAGGAGACGGTCGACCTCGTCGAGGAGCACCTGGAGGTCGAGAAGGGGCGCAGGAAGGCGGGCGAGGTCCGGATCGGCAAGACGGTCGAGCACGAGACCGTCCACCGCGAGGTCCCGGTCGAGCGGGAGGAGGTCGTCGTCGAGCGCGAGCGACTCGACCAGCCGATCGCCGCCAGCGAGGCCGCCGCGCACCTTTCGGGGCGTCCCGGCGAGGTGATCGTGCCGATCTACCGCGAGGAGGTCGAGGTGACGACCCGACCGGTCGTCGCGGAGCGGCTGAGAATCCGCAAGCGCATGGT
>DATCKS010000164.1:0-2268 GCA_036562265.1 Thermodesulfobacteriota bacterium
ATCATGACCGAGGCGAACGACCTCGGCTACTGGTGCCTGCTGCTCAAGGACTGCACCGGCGCCACGCTGGAGAGCAACAAGGAGGCGACGATCGTGCAGACGAAGATGCAGGGGGGCGTCTTCGGCTGGGTGTCCGACTCCGAGCGCTTCCTCAAGGGGCTCAAGGAGGCGGGGATCGTCCCGGGCGGCGAGCACCGGATCTACTAGGCGCCGCCCCCGAGCGGCGGCCGATCCCCGCCCGACGTCCTACCAGGCCAGGGCGTACGCCTCGCGGCGGGGATCGGCGCCGGCGTGGAGAAGCCCGGTTGCGGGATCGCGCAGCACGGCGCAGACGCCGCCGCTCGTCCAGGGTTGGACCGGCCAGCGCTGCACGTCGTGGCCGAGGGCGGCGAGGGCCGACGCGGTCTCCGCCGGGATCTCCGCCTCGAGGTAGAGCCGGCCCGGCGCGTAGTCGTGCGGCGCGAAGGAGTTGGGGAAGCTGAACGTCCCGAACCGCGGCGCCTCGACTGCCTGCTGGACCGCCATGCCGAACACGTGGAGGTTGAGCAGCACCTGGAGCATGGCCTGGCACTGGATGTCGCCCCCCGGCGTGCCGACGGCGAGGTGGAAACGACCGTCGCGCAGGACGAGGCCCGGCGTCGGCGTGAGCCGCGGCCGCTTGCCGGGACGGACCGACGCCGGATGGTTCGGGTCGAGGCGCGACTGGCTGCCGCGCGAGGAGACGGAGAGCCCGGTACCCGGCACGATCGGCGTGTCGAAGGCGCTGTCGCTCAACGTGGCCGAGTAGGCGTTGCCGTGGCGGTCGACGACGCAGCCGTAGATCGTGTCGGGCGAGGCCGGCGCGGCGCGCCGGCCGCCCGGCCGCCCCGGCAGCGCCCCGCCGGCCCGCCCGGCGCCCGGCGGACTTCCCGGATCGGGCATCCGGCCGAAGGCGCGGCGGGGGTCGATCCGCGCCCGCTGCCTGGCCGCGTAGTCGGCCGAGAGGAGCCCGGCCACCGGCACGTCGACGAAGGCCGGGTCGCCGACGTACGCCTCGCGATCGGCGAAGGCGAGGTTCAGCGCCTCGGCGACGGTGTGGATGTAGGCGGGCGAGTTGTGACCGAGGGCCGCGAGGTCGAAGCCGTCGAGGATGGCCAGCGCTTCGAGCAGCGTGATCCCCTGGCACCAGACGTCGCAGGCGTGTACCTCGAGGCCGCGCCAGCTCACGCGGATGCTGTCCTCGACCGGGCAGGTGAAGCCGGCGAGGTCCGCCGCCGCGAGGAAGCCCTCCTCGCGCTCGTGGAAGGCGACGATCGCCTCGGCGATCGGCCCCCGGTAGAAAGCGTCGTGCACGGCCGCGAGCCTGGCGTCTCGGTCGCCCCGCGCGTGCCGCTCGGCGTCGATCAGGCGCTCGATCGTCCGCGCGAGGTCGGGCTGGCGGAAGATCTCCCCCACCGCCGGCGTGCGGCCGCCCGGGCGGAAGATGCGGGCGTTCTCGGGGTAGCGGTCGAGGCGGGCCTTGTTGCGCTCGATGCCGGCCGCGAGGAGGGGGTACATCGCGAAGCCGTCCCGCGCGAGTTCGAGCGCCGGCGTCGCCGCCTCCTCGAAGCTGATCGTGCCGAAGCGGCGCAGCGCCTCGATGTGCGTCGCCGGCGCCGCGGGGACCACCGTCCGGAGGATCCCCTCGGGGACGCTCGCGCCGCCGACCGCGGCCAGCCGGGCCACGTCCGTCGCGGCGGGCCAGTACCCGAGCCCGGCGAGGCTCACGACGCGCGACTCGCGGGCCAGGTAGATCAGCGTCGGCGCCACCCCGGCGAACGACACGATGTCGGGCTGGAGCACGGCGAGCGCCATCGAGGCCGTCACCCCGGCGTCGACCGCGTTGCCGCCCCGGTCGAGCACCCGCATCGCCGCGACCGTGGCCAGGTAGTGGCCGGTCGAGGCCGCCTGGTGCCGGCCCACCACCGTCGGCCGGTCGCTCGGCCGCGCCCGCTCCGCCACGGTTCCCTGTCGCATGTCCGCCTCCTCCTTACGTGGGGTCAGGCCTTTCCATTTTCCACGCCGCCCGGCCGGCCGTCGACGCGCACGGCTCTGCCCATGCGGCCCGCGCTCCCGCGCGAGGAGCGGCCGTACGCCTGGCCTCCCGGGCAGGGGAAGGCCGCCCGCACGCGCCTCGCGCACGGCTGCGTCGGCGTCGACGGACCCGGCGAGACGCTGGCGCTCATGCCGTGCGAGCGTCACGGCCGAAGCGGACATTCGGCCATGACGCTCGCACGGTGCTCCAGGGTG
>DATCKS010000165.1:0-3569 GCA_036562265.1 Thermodesulfobacteriota bacterium
GTCATGACAGCCTCCTTGACCGGTTCCGGTCGGGCGCGGCGGCGCCAGATATCTCAGTGCTGAGACGTTAGACCCGGGGCCACGGCGCGTCAAGCCCCGGCCGTCCGGCCGTCGACCGGCGGCCGGCGGGAGCGCGTGCGCCTCCCGGACGCGTCCCCGTTGGCCGCGGCCCGCCCGAGCGCGCGGAGCAGGGTGGTCGCCCGCCGCTGCTCGGCCGGCGTGAGCCCGGAGACGGCGCGGCGGATCGCCTCGGCGTGCGCCGGGAAGATCTCCCGCACGAGCCGTTCGCCCCGGGGGGTCAGCGCCGCGTACCGGGCGCGCCGATCGGCCGGGCAGTCGCGCCGCTCCACGAGCCCCTTGCGCTCGAGCCGGTCGACGAGGAAGGTCGTGCCGCCGCTCGAGACGAGGAGGGTCCGCTGCACCTCGCCGAGGAGGAGCGGGCCCTTGTGGTAGAGCGCCTCGAGGATCCCGAACTCCGCCAGGGTGAGGCCGTGCCGGGCGGCGTCGGCCTGGGCGTGGCCGAGCACCGCCGCGTGCGCCCGGGACAGGACGACCCAGAGCTTGAGCGCCGTGGCGGTCGGCTCGTCCATGCGGCTTCTGCGGCCGCGTTCGCGCCTCTCCTTGGTGGGCATCTCGGCCTCACGATACCGGTCCGCCCGCGCGACGGTCAACGACGTGGTACCGTGGCCTGCCATGCTGGCCGGACTCCTCCTCGTTTCGATCGCGGCGGTCTCCTGGGGGACGACCGGCGCGACCATGACGCTCCTCGCACGGGGCGCCTCGGCCGACCCGCTCCTGGTCGGCGTCATGCGGCTCGCGGTCGCCGCTCCTGTGCTCGTCGTCATTGCGCGGCTCAAAGAGGGGCCGCTCAGGGTGGCGTCGCCTTTCGCGGCCGTCCTGGCCGGGCTCTGCATGAGCGCGTACCAGGTCTGCTACTTTCTCGCCGTGACGCGGTCAGGCGTGGCCCTCACGGCGCTCGTCGCCATCTGCTCGGCGCCGCTCATGATCGCCGTCATGGCGGCGGTGGGGCTCCGCGAGCGGCTCACCCCCCGCACCGCCGTCTCCCTGGTCGCCGGCGTGGCCGGCACGGCGCTCCTCGTCCTCGGGCCGAGGGCGATCGGCGAGCTTTCGCCGCGGCTCCTCGGCGGGGTGGCGCTCGCCCTCGGCGCCGGGTTCTCCTACGCCCTCTACGCCGTCGTGACCAAGCGCGGCCTCGTGGGCGCGCCACCGGGACGGCAGGGAGGGCCGATCGGCCTGGCCGCGGTCACGTTCACCATCGCGGCGGCGGCGCTCGCGCCGTGCGTCGGCCTTGCCGAGGGGGCGCTCGGCGAGCAGCTCCGGCGCGGCTGGCCGCTCTTCCTCTACCTCGGGGTCGTGCCGACCGCCTTCGCCTACGCGCTCTACACGACCGGCCTCTCCCGCGTGCCGGCCACGGCCGCCGGCATCGCGACGCTCCTCGAGCCGCTCACCGCGACGGCGCTCGGCGTCGCCGTGTTCGGCGAATCGCTCGGGGTGCGAGGGGCGGTCGGCGCGGCGCTGCTCCTCTGCGCCCTCCTCCTCCTGACCCTGCCGGCGAGGGGGCGCGCGCGATGAGCGGGCGCGAGGCGATCGTCCGTTCGGTCCTCAGGGGGGAGCGGCCGCTCGAGGACCTGCGGCAGGCCGGCATCGGCCTCACGATCGAGGGGCTGATGGTGCTCGTCCACCCGAACGACGTCCGCGTGGCCCCGACGGCCGCCGACGTGGCGCGCGGGCTCCTGGCCTACGAGGGGCGAGGGGAGGATCGCCGGCGGTGGGCGTTCGCCATGGTGGCGGGGGACTTCCTCGACCTCGACCCGCTCACGGCCGACCCGGACGGCGGCCTGCTCCTCTCGGCGCTCTGGGACGCGAGCTTCGGCGACCCGCTCCCCGACGACGCCCGCGCGGCGGCGCAACGCGTGGCCGACTAGCACGCATCCGGTGACGGCTATGGCGGCGGGCGGCCGAGGGGCGAGCCGGTCCGGACCGGGCGCCATCAGCCGACCTCGACGAGGACCGTCCCGTCCTCGGCCGGCGTCGTCCGGATCGGCAGGTCGAGGAAGCGCCGCACGACGGCGATGTTCGTCGTCGCGTGGAGGGAAAGGGGAAGCGTCCGGAAGGAGCCGCCTCCCGCGAGCGCCAGCGGCACGAGGAGCTGATCGGCGAGGTGCTCGCCGACCGGCACGCCGGCCGCAAGCCACGTGCGACAGGCCTCGGCCGCGCCGGCGGCCACGGCCTCGGCCCGAACGCCGCGCTGCCCGAAGCCGGTGAAGACCTCGGTGACGTACTCGGCGGCGACCTCGAGCATGACGACGTTGCCGGGACCGGGGCTCCCCTCGATCGTCTCGATCGTGTACGCCTGGGGCTCCCAGCCGAGCGCCGCGCGGAGGACCGCCGCCTCGCGCTCGGCGATCGTCCGGGGGAGGTTCGCCACGAGGACGCGCGCCCGCCGGCCGGTGATCTCGCCCCGCTCGCCGAGGTCGAGCCGGCCGAGGCGGGGCACAGGCTCGATCCGCACCGTGAACCGGCCGCCGCCGGCCGGGAAGAACCCGTAGCGCTCGAGCGACGCCTCGATCCGCGGGCCCATCCGGCCGACGAGCGGCAGGAAGGCCTTCGCGAGGAAGTCGAACGGCGGCGCCGCGGGGTTGTGCGTTCCCCCCTCGAGCGTGAGGGTCGATACCCCCGCGGCCGTGAGGAGCGGCGGCAGCACGGTCTGCAGCACCAGGCAGGCGCTGCCGGCCGAGCCGACGGCGAAGCGGTACCCCCCCGGCGTCACGGGGCCCGGGTCGAAGGTGATCGCCGTCGACCCGAGGTCCGCGTCGCGCACCGTCGCGCCGCAGATCTCGGCGGCCGCCCTGACCGCGGCGAGGTGCTGGCGCAGGAGACCGGGCCTCGGTCGTCTCGCCCGGATCCGCTCGATCCGGAACGGCGTGCGCGTGACGACCGAGAGGGCAAGGGCGGTGCGGAGGACCTGTCCGCCCCCTTCGCCCTGCGAGCCGTCGATGACGATCGGCTCCACGACCGGCCCTCCCTGGCTTTCGGGCTTAGGCGCCCGTCGAGGCCCGCGCCGCGCGCGGTCGGCGGCGAGCGGCGCCGCCGTACCTGCTCGTGCCGGCAGTATACCGGCCGGGGCGCTGGCGGGCCGGTTTACCACTTGACGTGAACTGGCAAACACGGCTTGACCCGGCCCGGCCGGCGAGGCTACAATCCTCGAAAAATCGGGGCGTTGCCCGGGTGTAACGGCCCCTGTTCCCCGCTTCGGGAGGCCGACGTGGCGGTGAGCCGAGCGGTCACGAAGAACGGCGCGCGACCGACGACGGTGCTGAGCATCGGCGAGCTCGCGCGCCAGGTCGACCTCTCGACGCGCACCATCCGCTACTACGAGGAGATCGGCCTCCTCAACTCCGTCCGCCGCCTGGAGGGCGGCAAGCGCATCTACACGGGCGACGACGTCCGCCGGCTCCGCTTCATCAAGAAGCTGAAGGCGCTCGGCCTCACCCTGGCCGAGATGCTCGAGCTCGAGCAGGCCTACGCCCGCCACCGCACCAACGCAC
>DATCKS010000171.1:0-5009 GCA_036562265.1 Thermodesulfobacteriota bacterium
ACGAACGCTTGCCTGTCGGCCTCGCGCCTCTGCCCGCTCGCGGCGACGGGCGCTACGGGTCGGCGTGCGACGCCGGCAGGCGGGAGGCGGCGACCGGGGAGGGGAGTCGCGTCGGCCAGAGGGCCGTCTCGATCCCGCGGAGCAGCTCGTCGAGCCCTTCGCCGTCGCGCGCGCTGATCGCGACCGCGCCGTGGAGGCGCGCGAGCGACTCCCACTCCTCCGCGGGGAGGCGGTCCCGCTTGTTGAAGACGAGCAACCTCGGCCGCTCGCCGAGCCCCAGGTCGGCGAGGATCCCCTCGACGGCCGCCTTCTGCGAGGGCCAGTCGGGGTTGCTCACGTCGACGACGTGGAGGAGGAGGTCCGCGTACTCGAGTTCCTCGAGCGTCGCCCGGAAGGCGGCCACGAGGTCCTTCGGCAGATCGCGGATGAAGCCGACGGTGTCGGTGACGACCGCCTCGCGCGCCTCGGGGAACCTGAGACGCCTGACCGTGGGGTCGAGCGTGGCGAAGAGGAGGTTCTCGGCGTAGACGTCGCTGTTGGTGAGGCGGTTGAGCAGCGTCGACTTGCCCGCGTTCGTGTACCCCACGATCGAGAGCACCGGCAGCCCTCCGGCCTCGCGCCTGGCCCGCCTCTGGCCGCGCCCCCGCGAGAGCGCCTCCACCTGCTTCTCGAGCTGGCGGATCCGCTCGCGCACCCGCCGGCGGTCGGTCTCGAGCTTCGTCTCGCCGGGACCTCGCGTCCCGATGCCGCCGCCGAGACGCGAGAGGCGGCCGTCCTGCGCCACGAGGCGCGGCAGCGAGTACCGGAGCTGCGCCAGCTCCACCTGGAGCTTGCCGTCGCGGCTCTGCGCCCGCCTCGCGAAGATGTCGAGGATGAGCTGCGTCCGGTCGACGACGGTGAGATCGGTGGACTCGCTGATCGAGCGTACCTGGGCCGGCGTCAGGTTCTGGTCGAAGACGATGTGGTCGGCGCCGAGCCTCAGGCCCTGCATGATCAGCTCGTCGAGCTTCCCCTTGCCGAGGAGGTACTTCGGGTCGAGCTTCGGCCGGCGCTGGATGACCGAGTCGAGGACGACGATGTCGTCCGACCGGGCCAGCTCCTTCAACTCCTCCAGCGAGGCCTCCGGGCGGTTCGACCGGTCGGTCGTGACCGAGACGAGGATCGCGCGCGGCCGCGTGTCGCGAACGTCGCGGGCGCCCTGGGCCCGGGCGATCTCGTCCTCGAGGGCCTGCACGAACTCGGCGAAGTCGAGCCGGTCGAGGGCGTAGGCCGGCGACGGCGGCAGGAGCCGCCAGTTCTCGTTCCTCGGGTTCGGCGGGAGGATGTGCGCGAGGTGCACCATCCCCGGCGTGCCGTCCTCCGCGACGTCGATCACGCCCATCATGTCGAGGCGCAGGAGCGCGAGGTCGGTCAGGTCTTCCTTGGTGAGCCCGCCGCCGCCGAGCCGGGTGTGGAGCACCCGGACGCCGGCGAGTCGGCCGGGACCGGTCCTCGCCCGCCGGAGTTCCGGGATGGTGATCCGCCTCGCGTCGCCCAGAAGGACCCGCTCGAGGCCGGCGTTGCGGTCGATCAGGACGCCGATCTGGCGGCCGATCTCGTGGGAGAGTTCCGCGAGGAACCGGCTCAGTTCGTAGGTGATGACCTCGTGGGCGGGCACGCGGCGGCGGAGAATCCGCTCGAGCCGATTGATCTCGGAGGGTTTGAGTCCGCGGGTGTTGCCGTAGATCTTGTCGATAGTGTCAGCGCCTCCGTGCCGTCCATCACTGTACCACGCTGGCACGCGAGGCGCATAGCCCCGAGAGACGCGAGCGGCGCCCGGAGGCGCCGGGAGCCGTCATCCTGAAGGGGGAGCCATGGGCGGACTCGTGCTCGCCGTCACGTTCGCCCTGCTCGCGGCGCTGGCCGGCCCGGCCGACGCCGCGGCGCCGGGGGACCCGGACTACGCGGAGCGGGTTGTGAACGAGGAGGTGGCCCGCCTCCACCAGGAGGCGCGAGGCCTCGCGCAGGCCGGGCGGTACGACGAGGCGCTCAGGACCTATCGGCGCATCCTCGCCGTCAAGCCCGACGACCTCGACGCGCAGACCGCGCTGGCGCGCGTCACGGCGTGGAGCGGCGACCATGGCCGCGCCGAGGCGCTCTACCGCGCCGTGCTCGAGCGCAAGCCCGATCACGCCGACGCCCTGGCCGGCCTGGGAGACGTCCGCTCCTGGCGCGGCGACCTCGAGGGGGCGCGCCAGGCGTACGAGCGCGCCCTCGCCGCGGCCCCCGATCACGTCGACGCGCTCAAGGGCATGGGGAAGCTCTCGCGATGGGCCGGCGACACGGCGGCGTCGCGCCGGTACTACACGCAGGCGCTGCGCCGGGCGCCGACCGACGTCGAGGCGCGCGACGCCATCCGCGCGCTCGGGCCGTGAGACCGCCTTTCGCGGAACACGTCAGACGACGAATCGGGCAAGGTCGGTCGCGAGCGTAAGCGGCCCCGAGTACCCGGCCCGCCGCACCGCGCCGACGATGTCGGTCTCGAGCACGGCCGGGTAGAAGTGGGTGAGCACGAGGTGCGCCGGCCTGGCCGCGGCGGCGATGCGGCCGCACCGGGTCGGCGTGAGGTGGCTCTCGATCGGCTCGTCGTCCGGCTGCGCGCACTCGAGGAGCAGGAGGTCGGCGCCCCGCGCGGCCTCCACGATCTGCGGGCACTCCCCGACGTCGCCCGAGTAGACCAGCGTCCGTCCCCCGAAGCGGAGGCGGTAGGCGACCGACGGCTTCGTGTGCACCACCTCGCGCGCCTCGACCTCCACCTTGCCGACCGTCGTGCGGGCGTCGAGGAGGTCGCGCACCTCGAGGCCGTAGGGCGGAGGATCGAGCCACGGCGCGTTGACGCGCGCGAGGCCGTCCACGTAGTCCCGCATGCCCGGCGGCCCGACCACGAGGAGCGGCGCGGTCCGGCCGAAGCGGGGGATCGCGAGGGTGAAGAGGATCTGCGGCAGGTCGCTCACGTGGTCGAGGTGCCGGTGGGAGACCAGGATCGCGTCCACGTCCTGGAGCCTGAGCCCCGCCTTGACGAGTTGTCTGTGGGTCCCGGCGCCGCAGTCGAGCAGGAGGGTCGTGCCGCCGGCGCGGACGGCGTAACCCGGCAGCCCCCGATCGGGGACCGGAAACGACGTGCCGGATCCCAGGACGATCAGCTCCATGGCGCAATGGTATCATCGCCGCCATGCGCGCGGCCGCCGCCTTCGTCGCCGACCTGCACCTGGCAGGCGATCCCGAGGACACGGCCGCCCTCCTCGCGTTCCTCGAGGCCCTGGCCGGCCCCGACGGCGCGGACACGCTCTACATCCTCGGCGACCTGTTCGACCTCTGGCTCGGGTCACCGAAGCTGCAGCTCGACTTCCAGCGGGAGGTCGTCCGCGGCATCGAGCGGCTGCGCGAGGCGGGCGTGAAGGTAAAGTTCGTCGAGGGGAACCGCGAGTTCCGGGTGGTGCGGGCCTTCGGCAGCCTCTTCACCGCGGCCACCGAGGACGCCTTCGACGACGAGGTGGCCGGCCTGCGCGTGCACGTCGCCCACGGCGACCGGGTGAACACCGACGACCACCTCTACCGGCTCTGGCGGCGGGTCTCGAAGAACCGCCCGACCTTCCTGCTCTTCGACCTCCTGCCGCGCCGCGCCGCCCTGGCGCTCGCCCAGGCGCTCGAGCGCCGGCTGCGCGGCACCAACCGCAGGATGAAGCGCTACTTCCCCGAAGCGCACTGCCGGCGATACGCGGAGCCCCGGGTCGCCGCCGGCACCGACCTCCTCCTCTTCGGCCACTTCCACGTCGAGCGCCGCCTGCCCATCCAGGCCGGGGGACGGCGAGGGGAGGTGGTCTGCCTGCCCGACTGGCGGACCTCGCGTCGCTACCTGCGGCTCGACCGGGACGGCCGGGCGGAGGTCGTCCCCTTCAAGATGTGAGTCGGATCACGTCGGCTTCCGAGGGAGCGCCTGTATACTCACCGGCCGTTTCGTCCAGGTCCATCGTCCCAGGTCCGTCATCAGACGAAAGGCTGGAAACCACATGCGAACGCTCTTCGTGAAGCCGATCGCGGGCCTCCTTGCGGTCGCGCTGGCGCTCCCGGCCGCCGGGTGCGCCACCAACCCGGATGGCACGTACGAGTGGAAGCGGACCGCCATCGGCGCCGGTGCCGGCGCGGCGGTCGGCGCCGGCGCAGGCGCGCTGCTCGGCGGCAAGAGGCGTGCGGGCCGGGGCGCCCTGATCGGCGCGGCGGCCGGCGCCGTGGTCGGCGGCGCCATCGGGAACTACATGGACCGCCAGGCGGCCGAGCTCAAGCGGCGGCTGCCCGACGCGGCCGTCGAGCGACAGGGCGACAAGCTCTACGTGGCGCTCCCCTCCGGCATCCTCTTCGACGTCGACAAGGCGACGATCCGCCCGGAGGCGCGGCAGAGCATCATCACGGCGGCCGACGTCCTCAAGAAGTACCCCGACACCTACATCACCGTCGAGGGACACACCGACTCGACCGGGCCGGCCGACTACAACCAGCGGCTCTCGGAGCGCCGGGCGCAGGCGGTGTACGACCTCCTGGTCCAGCAAGGCGTCCCGCCCGCCCGCCTTGCCGTGAAGGGCTACGGCGAGACCGACCCGGTGGCCGACAACGCCACCGAGGAGGGCCGCCAGGCGAACCGGCGCGTCCAGCTCGAGATCCGCCCCAACGAGAAGCTCCAGGCCCAGCAGCGGGCCGGCTAGCCGCTCCGCGTCCGGCCCGGAGGCGGGCCGCGGTAGAATCCGACAACCGTCCGCCCCCGGAGGCGCGCCAGGTGCCAAGCAGACCCCGTCCGCCGTCGGCGAAGGCCGCACGTTCGGCGAAGCCGGCACGCCCGTCGAAGTCCGCACGCCGCGCCAAGCCGGCAAGTCCGGCAACGCCGGCGCGTGCCGCGAAGCCCTCGCGTGCAGCGAAGCCGGCGAGCGCCGAGAAGCCGGCGCGTCGGGCGAAGGGGGGGCGTGCGCCGAAGGCGC
>DATCKS010000180.1:0-4038 GCA_036562265.1 Thermodesulfobacteriota bacterium
ATGGAAAGGCCTGACCCCCTGGAAAATGGAAAGGCCTGACCCCGGTCAGCCGCAAGACAGATGCTGACCCCCTGGAAAATGGAAAGGCCTGACCCCGGTCAGCCGGACAGGTAGCGGGCGAGGTCGAGGGTGGTCCAGAGATCGCGGGGCGGCTCGGCCACCTCGGGAAAGCTCGGGTCGAGCGGGCGCGTGGCGTCGATGCCGAGGCGGGTGCTGAGGAGCCGGTCGCCGGCGCCGCCGCTCTGCCAGGGGGCGTAGCCGGTCGGATCGACGCGTGAGATGTAGGAGTTGGGGACCGTGAAGAAGGAGCGGTCCGCCTGCGTGCGGGTCATGACGGCCCAGATGACCTTCCGATCGTCGTAGATGTCGACGTCCTCGTCGACCACGATGGCGCACTTGAAGCGGTAGGCCCCGAGGGCCGCGAGCGCCGCGTTCACGCCGAGCCCCTCGATGTCCTTCCGGATCTGGACGTAGACCAGGTTGCCCGAGCCCGAAACCGGCACGTTGATGGCCTGCACCTGCGGGACGAGCTGCTTGAGCTGCGAGAGGACCACCCCCTCCATCCCGAGCGAAAAGAGAACCAGGTGCTCGGGGCCGACGTTGAAGACGTCGTGGAAGATGGCGTCCTTCCGCCTGGTGACGGCGGTGACCTCGAAGACGCGCGCCTTCTTGGGCGGCGCGTAGTAGAGCCAGTAGTCGCCGAAGGGGCCGTCGTCCTCCCACTCTCGCGTCCGGACCTTCCCCTCGATGACGATCTCGGCGTCGGCCGGCACGAGGACGTCGACCGTCTCGCACGGCACCACGTCGACCGGCTCGCCGAGGAGGCCGCCCATGGTCTCCAGCTCGAACTCCCCCAGCCGGCCCCGCTGCTGGGAGGCCATGCCCATGACCGGGTGATGCCCGAGGACGATCGCGGCGTCGACGTCCTCGCCGCGCCGCTCGGCCTCGCGCATGATCTCCGACGCGTGACAGAGGGGCGCCAGGTTGAGCGTCATGCGCGTCGGCGAGAGGACGCGGTTGCGGTAGATGCCGGCGTTGAGGGCGCCGGTCGCCGGATCGCGGACGATCGTCACGCCGGCGGTGAGGTAGGGGCCGGCGTCCTTCTCGCAGTGCGTGACGATCGGCAGCGTGCCAAGGTCGGCGTCGGCGCCGGTGAGGACGACCTCCTTCACCGGCCCGGTCGAGACCTGTCGCGGCGGGATACGCCGGGCCTGGGCCTCGGCGAAGCGGGCGACCACCTGCTCCGGCGTCGTGTCGAGGGCGAGCGCGAGGTGCCGCTTGGAGGCGAAGAGGTTGGTGACGACCGGCAGCCGGTGGCCTTCGACCCGCTCGAAGAGGACGACCGGCAGCCGGCCCTCCGCCTCGAGCCGCTTCTGCACCGCGGACAGCTCCCACCGCGGGCTCACCGGCTTTTGCACCCTGAGGAGGAGGTCGGGCGCGCGCGTCTCGAGGTCTTTGAGGAACGACCTGAGGTCCTTCGTCATGGGGACCGGCTCCTAGCGCCGGCGGCGCGACGGGCGCCACCGGAGGAAGACCCGCTCGACGAGCGCCACCACGCCGACGCCGAGCGCCGTGAAGAGCGTGATCGACAAGAGGCAGGCGAAGACGAGCGGGGTGTCGAGGTTGAACTGCCCCGAGAGGATGAGGTACCCGACCCCGACGTTGCCGCCGATGAACTCGCCGACGATCGCCCCGACGAGGGCGAGCGGGAAGGCGACCTTGAGGGCGTCGGTCAGGTACGGAAGCGCATTGCGCAGCCGCACCTTCGTGAAGATCCGCCACTCGTTGCCGCCCGAGAGGCGCGCGAGATCCACCATGTCGGGCTCGATCTCGCCGAGGCCGGTGACCGAGTTCACGAAGATGGGGAAGAGGGCGAGCAGGAAGGCGAGGAGCACCTTCGGCTCCGCCCCGAGGCCGAACCAGATGACGAAGAGCGGCGCGATGGCGATCTTGGGAATGCTGTTGAAGGCGGCGAGGAGGGGCACGAGGATCGCCTTGAGCGGCCGCACGTAGATGACCGCCAGCGCGAGGAAGACCCCCGCGACGAGCGCCATGAGGAGCCCGAGCGTCGTGCGCGCCGCGGTCACGCCGATGTGGTGCGCCTGGACCGGCAGCGTCTCCCAGAAGCGGGCGGCGATGACCGAGGGGAGGGGGAGGACGTAGTCGGGAATGCCGGTCAAGGGCGCGCCGAACTCCCAGAGGAGCACCAGCGCGCCCACGCCGGCCGCCGTCTCGGCGGCGCTCCGCAGCGGCCCCGGCGGCGTCATTCCACCCACTGCGCCTCGATGCTGTCGCGCACCGTCGCGGCAAGCTCGACGAAGCGGGGATCGCGCAGCGTCCTCGCGTCGCGCGGCCGCGGCAGGTCGACCTTGATCACGGCCCGCGTGGAGCCGGGCCTGGCGGTCATGACGACGATGGTGTCGGAGAGGAGGACCGCCTCGGTGATGCTGTGGGTCACGAAGAGCACGGTCGTGCGCGTCGCGCACAGGATGCGCTGCAGCTCGAAGCCCATCTGCTCGCGCGTCAGGATGTCGAGGGCGCCGAAGGGCTCGTCCATCAGGAGCAGCGAGGGCCCGAGGAGCAGCGCCCGGCAGATCGCGACCCGTTGCTGCATCCCGCCCGACAGCTCGTGCGGGTAGCTCCGCTCGAAGCCCTCGAGCTTCGCGAGCCGGATCAGTTCGAGCGCGCGCTGCCGGTGGGCACGCGGGGACTCGCCCGCCATCTCGGCCGTGAAGAGGACGTTGTCGAGCAGGTCGCGCCACGGGAGGAGCACCGGCGACTGGAAGACCATGCCGACGTGCCGGAGCGGCCCCGTGACCGGCCGGCCGCGCACCTCGACGCGACCGCTCGTCGGCGAGACGAGGCCGGCCACGATCCGAAGGCAGGTGGACTTGCCGCAGCCGCTCGGGCCGACGAGGGTGACGAACTCGTTGTCGCGGACCTCGAACGAGAGGTCCCGGATGGCCTGGCTCGTCCCGAAGGACTTCGCCAGGCCATCGACGGTGATGGCGGCAGAGGCCATGCGCCCGGGCGCTGCGCTAGGGGGCGACGAAGCCGGTGGCGTAGACGTCGTCCGGCGCAAGCGACGCGTCGAGCTTGAAGGCCTGCTTGACGAGGTCGATCGTCCGCTGGATGCGGTCGGGCGTGGCCACGCCGTAGCCGTGTCGCTTCACGTAGGGCGTCTCGATCGCCTTGATCGACTGGCGCCACTGCGCGAGCGTCGTGTCGTAGTTCAGCGTGGGGTTGTGCTTGACCATGATGCGGGCCGTCTCCTCCGGGTGCTCGATGGCGTACCTGACCGCCCTGGCCGTGGCGGCGGCGAAGGCCCGCACCTCGTCCGGCTGTCTGGCGATCCGGTCGGCGCTGGTCACGAGGAAGTACCCGAAGACGTCGTAGCCCCAGTCGGCGAACGAGGCGAAGTGCACGCTCTTGCCCCGCGGCTCGGCGATCCGCGCGAGCGCCGGCACGTCGCCGTCGATCGAGGCGGTGAAGAGGTCCACCCGCCCGTCGAGGAGGAGCGAGAAGTAGACGCCCGGATCGGCCGTCTCCCACCTGATGGACGCGGGGTCGAGCCCCTTCTGGCTGAAGATGATCGGCAGGATGATCCGCGCGCTGTCGGTCAGCGAGGCCGCGATCGTCTTGCCGGCGACCGATTCGGGAGTCGGATAGGGGGTGAGCGAGGCGAGGCCGCTCGTCGTGATGTCCATGAAGACGGAGAAGCCCCTGACCTTCGCCCCCTTGGCCACGGCCTGGACGACCGGCGTGGCCTCGGCCATGCCGTAGTCGGCCTTGCCGCCGTCGACGGCCGACACGACGAAGCCGCTGCCGGTGGCCGGGGAGATCTGGATGTCGAAGCCGGCCTCCCGGTAGAAGCCCTTCTCGAGGCCCACGAAGTACGGCGAGTGCCGGCCGTGGAAGACGTAGTTCGTGAGGAAGGTGATCTTCTTGAGCGGCGCCGCGGCGTCGGCCGATCCCGCGACGAGGGCCGCCGCCACGGCGAGCACGGCCGCCATCCAGATCCGGATCGTCGTCATCTCC
>DATCKS010000181.1:0-1790 GCA_036562265.1 Thermodesulfobacteriota bacterium
GAGTTCGCGGCGGCGCCTGGCGAGGGGCGCGCGAAACCTGGTTCGTGACGGAAAAGGAGGCGCGATGCGAGCCGCGTGGTACGAGAGTCTCGGTCCGGCGCGCGACGTGCTCCGCGTCGGCGACCTGCCGGCGCCCGACCCGCAGCCTGGCGAGGTGCTCGTGCGGGTACGGGCCTCGGGCGTGAACCCGCACGACGTGAAGAAGCGGCTCGGCCGGCGAGCGCCCATGGAGTTCCCGCGGATCGTCCCGCACAACGACGGGGCCGGAGTGATCGAGCGCGTCGGCCCCGGCGTCCCGGCCGCGCGGATCGGCGAGCGGGTGTGGGTGCACAGCGCGCAGTGGCACCGGCCGTTCGGCACGGCGGCCGAGTACGTGGCCGTCCCGGCCGACGCGGCCTGGCCGCTCCCCGAGGGGACCGGCTTCGCCGAGGGGGCGGCGCTCGGCATCCCGGCCATGACGGCGCACCGGGCGGTCTTCGCCGACGAGAGCGTGTACGGGCGGCGGGTGCTCGTCCACGGCGGCGCGGGAGCGGTCGGGTACTACGCCATCCAGTTCGCGAAGACGGCGGGGGCGGAGGTCATCGCGACCGTGAGCGGCCCGGAGAAGGCGGCCGTCGCCCGCGAGGCCGGGGCCGATCACGTGATCGACTACCGTCGCGAGGACGTCGTCCAGCGCGTCCGTGACATCACGCGGGGCGCCGGCGTCGCGCGGATCATCGAGGTGGACTTCGGCAAGAACCTCGAGGTGGACCGCGCCGTGCTGGAACCGAACGGCGTGATCGCCGCCTACGCGTCGGAGGGGGACCCGACGCCCACCCTTCCCTTCTATCCCATGATGTTCGCCGGCATCACCATCCGGCTCATCCTGGTCTTCGTCATGCCTGCCGACGCGCTCCGCCGTGCGGCCGCGGACATCTCGGCGATGCTCGCGCGAGGCGCCCTGCGGCACCGGATCGCCGAGCGGTTCCCGCTCGAGCGGATCGCCGACGCCCACGAGGTGGTGGAGCGCGGCGCCGCGATCGGCAAGGTCGTCGTCGAGATCCCGTAGCGCTCGACGGCACGGGCCTTACGGGGCGCCTCCGGCGCGGACGGTCGCGCCGCGACGCACCGCGCGCCGGCCGGCGAGCCAGCGAACGACGCCGGCGGCGACGAGGACCGCCGCGAGGACGCGCGCCGCCGCGACGACGAGGTCGACGTCCGGCTCGGGCCAGGGCACCTGGGTGAGGACCTCCCCGCGCTCGATCATCCAGTGCCAGGCGGTGTGGCCGACGAGGACCGAGACGACGATCGGCGCGTAGCGGGCGGCGACCGGGCGGCGGCCGATCCAGGCGAGGACCGGCAGGAGCACCACGAGGACCATCAGCTGGCCGACCTCGACCCCGACATTGAACGCGAGGAGCGACAGCAGGAGGTGGCTGCCGGCGAACTGCAGCTCCTCGGCGAGGACGAACGAGAAGCCGAAGCCGTGGACGAGGCCGAAGAGGCCGGTGACGAGCCAGCGCCTCGAGAGGTTCGGGGCGAGGACGTTCTCGATGGCCATGTAGACGATCGACGCGGCGATCAGGGTCTCCACGAGCGGCGGGAACCACCCGGCCGACGGGACGAGCCCGTACGCCGCGGCGAGGAGCGTGACGGAGTGCGCCACGGTGAAGGCGGTGACGACCCCCACGAGGTCCCAGCCGAGCCGCCGGAAGGGGAGCACGAGGCAGACGAGGAAGAGGAGGTGGTCGATCCCGCCGAGGATGTGGTGGATGCCCGAGCCGACGAAGAACCAGGCGGCCTGGTACCAC
>DATCKS010000195.1:0-1625 GCA_036562265.1 Thermodesulfobacteriota bacterium
TCTCACGATAACCACGCGCGGCCGCGGCTCTCCGTCAGCGCCTGCGGCGCCTCGGGCGAAGGCGTGGAGGTGCTCAGGAGGAACGCGCTGTTCTCGAGCCGGCCGGCCAGGCGGTCGGCAACGTCGAGCCGCCCAGGCCCCTCACGTTCCCGACCGGCGACGCCGGGAGCGTCTCTGTGGAGGACAGCGCGAGAGGTGCTCTACGTCGCCGGCGCCGATAACGTGGCGGTCCCGGTGCTCGACGAGGAGAGCACGCTGCACGGCGACCTTGCGCTTCCGGGACGCTCGAACTCCTCGTCGCCACCGCCCCGGCGCCTCGCCCCGCAGGACGGCGGCCTTCCGAGGCGGCCGCAGGGTCTTCCGCATCGAGCCTTTCGGTCGTCCTCCCGTTTGCAGCCGGCCTCTCGCGATGCCTACACTGGATTCCTGCCGAACCGGTCCGGTTCCGTTGCGGGATCGGCCGCGCCCGGCGCCGGCAAGGGGAGCCTCGCCATGAAGGCGATGAAGCGGAACGTGCTCGAGGCGGTCGGTGGGACGCCGATCGTGAAGCTCAACCGGGTGACCGGGCGGCTCAGGTCGACGATCGCCGCCAAGCTCGAGTACCTGAACCCGGGCGGCTCGATCAAGGACCGGATCGGCGTGACGATCCTCGAGGAGGCGGAGCGGCGGGGCGACATCCGACCCGGCGCGACGATCGTCGAGGCGACCTCGGGCAACACCGGCATGGGGCTCGCGCTCGTGGCCGCCATCAAGGGCTACAAGCTCGTCTTCGTCATGCCGGACAAGCAAAGCCAGGAGAAGATCCAGAACCTCCGCGCCTTCGGCGCGAAGGTGATCGTCACGCCCACCAACGTCCCCCCCGACGACCCCCGCAGCTACTACTCCGTCGCCGAGCGCATCGCGCGGGAGACGCCGAACGCCTTCTACGCGAACCAGTACCACAACCCCGACAACCCGCTCGCCCACTACCGGACCACCGGCCCGGAGATCTGGGAGCAGACCGGTGGCGAGATCGACGCCTTCGTGGCCGGGATGGGGACGGGCGGCACGATCGCCGGCGTGTCCCGCTACCTCAAGGCGCGCAAGCCGGATGTCCGGATCGTCGGCGTGGACCCCGAGGGATCGGTTTACAAGGACTTCTTCGAGCGCGGCGAGGTCGTCGAGCCGCACGCGTACCTCATCGAGGGGATCGGCGAGGACTTCTTCCCGAGCACGATGGACCTCACGGCGGTCGACGAGGTCGTGCGCGTGAACGACAAGGAGTCGTACCTGATGGCGCGCGAGCTCTTGACGAGCGAGGGGCTCTACACCGGCAGCTCGGGCGGCGCCGCGGTGGTGGGTGCGCTCCGCTTCGTCCGCGAGCACGAGGAGGCGGGCGGCCGGCCGCTCAACGTGGTGGTGGTCCTGCCCGACAGCGGCAGCCGCTACCTCTCGAAGCTCTACAACGACGACTGGATGCGCGAGGCCGGCTTCTTCGAGCGGCGCGTGGCGCTCGGCACGGTGAAGGACGTCGTCTCGCGCCGGTACGACCGCGGCGAGGTCGTCACGTGCGGGCAGTTCGACACGGTGCGCGACGTGATCGCGAAGATGAAGGCGCACGGCATCTCGCAGCTGCCGGTCATGGC
>DATCKS010000201.1:0-1731 GCA_036562265.1 Thermodesulfobacteriota bacterium
GCGAGGCCACGGACGCGTCGGGGAGCCGGCGGGTATGCACAGGAAGTGCCAGCGAGGGGAATGGCGCCGATCGGCCGGTGACCACTCCCCGCCTACGGGGACGCGCAATGCACGGGTTGTGTGACACCCGGCGAGCGCCCGTCACACGGCCGCAGCATCGATCGACGGCGCCCCTCGCGCCCCCTTTACACGCTCGCCCACCCGAGTGTGCCCGGCCGGTGATTCCCACCCCCGCCGCCTCAGCGGCTGTGAGCGTATATCGCCACGATGCCTGCGGCGTAGAGGAAGATCATGAGGAGGGCGATCGGCTCGAGGGTGCGCGTCCTCCATTCGGCGCTGTACGTGATCGCGGCGAGCGCCGTCGCCATGAGCAGGATGCCGTTGAGGATCGTGAGCACGTGCGCGGGTGAGACCGTCGCGAGGATCGGCGCGCTCCCGTTCGCCAGGTCGAGCGGCACGAAAAGGGTCATGTTCAACGCGTTGCTACCGAACAGATTGCCCACGGCGAGGCCGATCTGCCCGATCCTGACGGCGGCGATCGACGTGGACAGCTCGGGCAGGGAGGTCGTTAGCCCGAGGAGGACGGTCCCGACGAATGTCGTCCCGATCCCGGTCAGCACCGCGATCCGCTCCGCCGACGCCGCGAGGATCGGCGCGGCCACGGCGATCACGAGCACCGCCACCCCGAATGCGATCACCGCGCGCCGCAGCGAGGGGAGGCCTCGCTCGTCCGGTCCCGGCGTCACGGCCTCCGCCAGTTCCTCGGCGACCCTCCGCGCCTGGAGGGTCGTGCTCTGGTGATACAGCGCCCTCGCGCCGAGGAGATAGACGAAGAGGAGCAGGGCGGACCCCGGCCCGATCCCGAGAACGCTTGCGTCGGGCTCGACCATCACGGTGATCCCGGCAACGCACGCCATCACGATGGCGAGGGAAGCGGAGTAGCCGTGCTCGACCGCGGTCTCTCGAAACGGCTCCGCACCGGGTAACAGGGCGACCACCGCCAGAACGAGCATGTTCCCCATGTTGCTGCCGAAGAGGTCGCCGGCGGCCAGGTCGGGTTCGCCCATGAGGACCGCCGCGATGTCGGTCACGAGCTCGGGCGCCGACGTCGCCGCGCCCAGGAAGACCGAGCCGACCCAGAGCCCGCCGAGACGCGTCCGTGCGGAGATCGCCTCGCCGCTCCGCGCGAGGGAGATCCCGGCCGAGGCCAC
Organism: Thermodesulfobacteriota bacterium; assembly: GCA_036562265.1. Classification (GTDB taxonomy): domain Bacteria; phylum DASVDK01; class DASVDK01; order DASVDK01; family DASVDK01; genus DASVDK01. The sequence continues at coordinate 1,212 of DATCKS010000201.1, forward strand.
GACGGCGGCGCTGACCAGGAACACGACGACGGCGCCGGCGAGCGACTCCATGCCCCGCCTCCCGGGCTCGGTTCGAAGATTCGGCGTCGTGCCGTGCGACGACGATCAGGCGGTCAAACGCCGTGCCGCGCGCCCGGCCGGAGTCGCTCCAACGCGGTCCGCACCCGATCGGGCAGCGTCAGCTCGTCCGCGATCGCGGCGATCTCGTCCGCCTCGCGCCACGCCCGCTCGAGTAACGCGAGTTCCCCCTCCAGCGCCGCGCGCTCCGCCGCCTCGTTCGCCGCCATCTCGAGCGCCAGCCGGATCTCCCGCGGGTGCATCGTGATCCCTGTGTACCCCCACCCCTTGCGGCGCGCACGAAGCTCGGCGGCGGCGAAAGACCGTTCCGGCGAGCCGACCTCCTCGATCTCCCGGACCGCCGCCTCGATCAGACGCTGGGAAGCGCCTCTCGCATTGATGAGCGGCATGATCAGCCCGAGCGCCTGCATCGCCGCCGGGCCGCTCAACATCGAGGTGCCGT
>DATCKS010000211.1:0-12625 GCA_036562265.1 Thermodesulfobacteriota bacterium
CCCTCGAGGCCGAACGGGTTGCCGATGGCGAGGACCCAGTCGCCGACCCTGAGCGCGTCGGAGTCGCCGAGGGTGACCGACGGGAGGGGCGACCTCGGCTCGACCTTGATGAGGGCGAGGTCGGTCTTGGGGTCGCGGCCGATCACCTTGGCCGGGTACTCCTCGCCCGTGGCGAAGGTGACCTTCACGTCGCGGGCGTCCTCGACCACGTGGTTGTTCGTGACGATGTACCCCTCGGGGGAGATGACGAACCCGGAGCCGGCCCCCTGGATGCGCGGGCCGGGCCGGCTGCGGAAGAAGTCCTCGAACGGCGTCCCCGCGAACGGGTTCTGGGCCCCGGCAACCTTCGTGACTTGGATGTTCACGACCGCCGGCTCGAGCCGTTCGACCAGGTCGGCGAACGAGGAGGGGGCCGACGGCGGGGGCGGCATCGGCGCGATCGTGCCGCGCGGCTCGCCCGAGGCCGGCGCGCCCGACTGCACCTGGGCCACCTGGACCGGGTCGGCGGCGACCGGTTCGCCGGCGCCGGGCTGCGGGCCTCCCCGGCCTCCAATGGCGCTCGTGGCGGCGGCCCCTCCGAAGGCGCCCACGACGAGCGCGGCCAGGATGCTGGCGAAGGCTCCCTTGCGACTCATGCTCCTCGTCCTCCGAGCCGGGATGGTACCCATCGTGTCAAGGATAGGATAGGGCCGTTGGGCTCTCATGAGAATTCAATTAGAACCGGATGAGAGGCCGCGCCGCCGGCTGGCACGGGGCGGCTCGGGGCGGTAAACTTGAGCATTGTCGCCCTCTTATCGGAGCCATCATGACCGGCAACGAGATCCGCAGCGCCTTTCTCCGGTACTTCGAACGCAACGGCCACCGCGTCGTCCCGTCGTCGCCGCTCGTGCCGAAGGACGACCCGACCCTCCTCTTCACCAACGCCGGCATGGTGCAGTTCAAGCGGGTCTTCCTCGGCCAGGAGCAGCGCGACTACGTGCGGGCGGCCACGGCGCAGAAGTGCGTCCGGGCGGGTGGCAAGCACAACGACCTCGAGAACGTCGGGCGCACGGCACGCCACCACACGTTCTTCGAGATGCTCGGCAACTTCTCCTTCGGCGACTACTTCAAGGAAGGGGCGATCGCCTACGCGTGGGAACTCCTGACGAAGGAGTTCGGGCTGCCGGCGTCGAAGCTCTGGATCACCATCTACGAGCAGGACGACGAGGCGGGCCGGCTGTGGCAGAAGGTGGCCGGGGTGCCGGCCGACCGCATCGTCAAGATGGGGGAGAAGGACAACTTCTGGGCGATGGGCGACACCGGCCCCTGCGGCCCCTGCTCCGAGGTCCACTACGACCAGGGGGCGGACGCCGGCTGCGGGAGGCCCGACTGCTCCCTCGGCTGCGAGTGCGACCGGTTCCTCGAGATCTGGAACCTCGTCTTCATGCAGTTCGACCGCGACGCCTCGGGGACGCTCACGCCGCTGCCGAAGCCGTCGATCGACACCGGTGCCGGTCTCGAGCGGCTGGCCGCCGTCCTGCAGGGCGTCCGCAGCAACTACGACACCGACCTCCTGCGCGACCTGATCCGCTTCGTCGAGCGCGAGGCGGGGACGCCCTACGGCCAGGGGGGCGAGCGGGACGTGTCGATGCGCGTCATGGCGGACCACGCGCGGGCCATGACGTTCCTCATCACCGACGGCGTGCTCCCCTCGAACGAGGGGCGGGGCTACGTGCTCCGCCGCATCATGCGGCGGGCGGCCCGGCACGCGCGCATGCTCGGCTTCGAGGAGCCGATCCTCTACCGGCTCTCGGGCGAGGTCGTGGCGATGATGGGCGGCGCCTACCCGGAGCTGCGCGACTCGGCGGCCGCCACGGCGGCGGTCATCCGGAACGAGGAGGAGCGGTTCGGCGAGACGCTCGCCTCCGGGCTTCGCCTGCTGCGCGAGGAGGTGGAGAAGCTGCGCAGCCGCGGCGCCACGGTGCTGCCGGGCGAGGTCGTCTTCCGGCTCTACGACACCTACGGGTTCCCGACCGACCTCACGGCCGACATCCTGCGCGACCAGGGGCTCACCGTCGACCTCGACGGCTTCGAGCGCGAGATGGCGAGGCAGCAGGCGGCGTCGCGCCAGGCGCACCGGGCGTCGGTCTCCCAGGCGCTGGCGAGCCAGGCGGACGCGCGGTCGCTCCCCACGTCGGTCTTCCGCGGCTACGAGACGCTGGTCGTCGACGCCAGGATCGCGGTGCTGCTCGACGCCGGCTGGAAGCGGATCGAGCGGGCCGGAGCGGGCCAGTCGGTGCTCCTCGTCGCGCCGGAAACCCCCTTCTACGCGGAGGGGGGCGGTCAGGTAGGCGACACCGGCGTCATCGTCGGGCCGAACGGCCGGGGCCGCGTGACCGACACGACCTCGCCGGCGAAGGGGGTCATCGTCCACCACGTCACGGTGGAGGAGGGGACCCTCGCCGAGGGCGATCCGGTTCGCCTCGAGGTCGACCGCCGGCACCGGATCGGCGCCATGGCCAACCACACCGGCACGCACCTCCTGCACGCGGCGCTCAGGAAGGTGCTCGGCCCGCACGCCACCCAGGCCGGCTCGCTCGTGGCGCCCGACCGGCTGCGGTTCGACTTCACCCACTTCGCCCCGCTGACCGAGGCCCAGAAGCGCGAGATCGAGGAGCTGGTGAACCTGGTGATCGTCGAGGATCGCCCGGTGGCGCACCTGCAGCTCCCCTTCGAGGAGGCCAAGCGGCGCGGGGCGATCGGCCTGTTCGACGAGAAGTACGGCGACACCGTGCGGGTGATCGACGTGCAGGACTTCTCGCTCGAGCTCTGCGGCGGCACGCACGTCCACCGCACCGGACAGATCGGCTTCTTCAAGATCCTCTCGGAGACCGGCCTGGCCTCGGGGGTCCGCCGCATCGAGGCGATCGCCGGCCCGGAGGCGCTGCGCGTGGTGCAGCGATGGGAGCGGCAGCTCGCCGAGGCGGCCGCGGCGCTCAAGGCGCGGCCGGAGGAGCTGGTCGACCGGATCGCGAAGCTGCAGCAGCGGCAGAAGGAACTCGAGAAGCAGCTCGAGCAGGCCCGCCGCAGCAGGGCCGTGGCGGCCGCCGATCCGCTCGCCCAGGCGAGGCCGGTCGCCGGCACGATGCTCCTCGCGGCGCGCGTCGACGCGCCCGACCCGAAGGCGCTGCGCGAGCTGGCCGACGAGCTGAAGGCGAGGCTGCGCTCGGGCGTCGTCGTGCTCGGCAGCACGAACGACGGCAAGGCGATGCTCGTGGCGTCGCTCACCCGGGACGTCGCCGACCGCTTCGACGCCGGGGCGATCGTCAAGGAGATCGCGCCGATCGTCGGCGGATCGGGCGGCGGGCGGCGCGACATGGCGCAGGCCGGCGGCTCGAAGCCGGAGGCGCTCGACGAGGCGCTCGCGCGCGTCGAGGGGATCCTCTCGCGCGTCGTGGCGGCGTAACGGGGTGACGCTCGCCGGGATCGAGCGCCCCGCGTTCGACGTCGCGGTCATCGGCGGCGGCATGGCGGGGGCGGGCATCGCTCGCGACGCGGCCATGCGCGGGCTCGCGACCGTGCTCCTCGAGCGGCGCGACTTCGCCTACGGGACGACCAGCAAGTCTTCCAAGCTCATTCACGGCGGCCTCCGCTACCTCGAGCTGTTCGACTTCGCGCTCGTGCGCGAGAGCCTCGTCGAGCGGTCGCGGCTCGAGCGGCTCGCCCCCCACCTGGTGCGCCCGCTCCCCTTCCTCGTGCCGGTCTACAAGGGCGCCAGGCGGGGGATGATCCGCGTGCGCATCGGCATGCGGCTCTACGACCTCCTCACGCCGGGGAAGACGACCGGCCGCTACCGGGGCATCTCGGCCGAGGAGGCGCTGCGGCTCGAGCCCGCCCTCGGCGCCGAGGGGCTCGAGGGGGCCGGGTACTACTTCGACGACCTCCTGCTCTTCCCCGAGCGGCTCTGCCTCGAGAACGTCCTCTCGGCCCGCCGCGCCGGCGCCGCCGTGGCGAACTACGCCGAGGTGGTGGCGATGCGCCGCGACGCCGGCGGCTGGACGCTCGAGGTGCGCGACGCCCTCACCGGCGAGGGGCGCCGCCTCGCCGCGCGGATCGTGGTGAACGCGTCGGGTCCGTGGGTCGACCAGGTCCGGCGCCTGGCCGGCGTGGGCGAGGCGGGGCCCCGGGTCCTCAGGACGACCAAGGGGATCCACGTGGCCGTCCCGCGCCTCACCGACCGGGCGATCTACCTCGAGTCGGAGCGCGACGGGCGGATGTTCTTCGTGATCCCCTGGCGGGAGTTCTCCTGGGTGGGGACGACCGACACGGACTACGCGGGCGACCTCGACCGGGTCGTCGCCACGCGCGAGGAGGTCGACTACCTCCTCGCGAGCCTCGAGCGGGCGCTCCCCGGCCGGGGGGTCACCGTCGACCGGGTGGCGTACGCGTGGGCGGGGGTGCGGCCGCTCGCGTTCGAGGCGGGCAAGCACGAGTCGGCCGTGTCGCGCGAGCACCGCATCGTCGCCGAGGCGGACGGCTCGCTCCTCTCCATCACCGGCACCAAGCTCACGACCTACCGGAGCCTCGCGGAGGAGGCGACCGACCGCGTCGCCAGGAGCCTCGGCCGTCCCTCGAGGAGCCGCACCGCCCGCGTGGCGCTCGACGGCGCCGACACCGACGGCGACCGGATCGAGGCGCGCGCGTGGCTCGACGTGTCGGCCGAGTCGGCCCGCACGGGGCTCTCCACGCGCACCCTCGAGCGGCTCGTCGAGACCTACGGGCGGCGAGTCGGGAGCGTCCTCGACCTCGTGCAGGCCGACCCGCGGCTCGGCGCGCCGCTCTGCCCGCACAACCCCGAGGTGGCCGCACAGGTGACGATCGCCTGCCGCGAGGAGATGGCCCGAACGCTCGCCGACGTCATGCTGCGCCGCACCGGCCTCGGCCAGGGGGTCTGCCTCGGCCGCGACTGCGCTCCGCAGGTCGCCCGCATGATGGCCGCCCTGCTCGGCTGGGACGAGCGGCGCGTGGCGCAGGAGCTTGCCGACTACGACTCGATCGTCGCCGACACGGTGGCCTTCCGCGAGGCGCCCGCGCCGGCCGGCGCGAGGGGCTAGGTGCCGACCCTCCTGGCGCTCGACGCCGGCACGACGAGCACCCGGGCCGTCCTCTTCGGCGCCGGCGGCGAGGTCCTCGACGTGGCGCAGCGGGAGTTCCCGCAGCGCTACCCGCGGCCCGGCTGGGTCGAGCACGACCCCGAGGCGATCTGGGACTCGCAGCTCGCCTGCGCCCGGGAGGTCGTCGCCCGCGCCGCCGAGCCGCCGGCCGCCCTCGGCATCACGAACCAGCGCGAGACGGTCCTCGTCTGGGACCGGAGGACCGGCGCGCCGGTCGCCCCGGCCATCGTCTGGCAGGACCGGCGGACCGCGGCGGCCTGCGAGGCGATCGCCGCCGACGCGGCGTTCACCCGCCTGATCCGCGAGCGGACGGGGCTTCTGCCCGATCCCTACTTCAGCGCCACGAAGCTCGCCTGGCTGCTCGATCACGTGCCGGGCGTCCGCGCGAGAGCCGAGGCGGGGGAACTCGCCGCCGGCACGGTCGACACCTTCCTCCTCTGGCGCTTCACGGGCGGTCGCGTCCACGCCACCGACGCCTCGAACGCCTCGCGCACGCTCCTCTACGACATCCACCGCGGCCGTTGGGACGAGGAACTCTGCGCCCGCTTCGGGGTGCCGCCGGCGCTCCTCCCCGAGGTGCGCGACTCGGCCGGCGACTACGGCACCGCGGAGGCGTCGGTGCTGGGGCGCGCGGTGGCGATCCGCGGCGTGGCGGGGGACCAGCAGGCCGCGACTTTCGGGCAGGCCTGCCTCGCGGCCGGCATGGCGAAGAACACCTACGGCACCGGCTGCTTCGTCGTCATGAACACGGGAACGGTCGCGCGCGACTCGGCAAGCGGCCTCCTCACGACGGTCGCCTGGCGGCTCGGCGGCCGGACCACCTACGCCCTCGAGGGCGCGATCTTCGTGGCGGGCGCGGCGGTGCAGTGGCTCCGTGACGAGCTGGGGATCGTCCGGACGGCCGCGGAGACGGCGGCCCTGGCGGCGTCGCTCGACGGGAACGACGACGTCTACCTCGTGCCGGCCTTCGTCGGCCTCGGCGCCCCGTACTGGGACCCGCGGGCGCGCGGCACGATCGTCGGCCTCACGCGCGGCACCACGCGGGCCCACCTCGCCCGGGCCGCGCTCGAGGCGGTGGCGTACCAGTCGGCCGACGTCCTCGAGGCGATGGCGGCCGACTGCGGCGAGCCGCTCAGGGAACTGCGCATCGACGGCGGGATGGTGACGAACGACTGGCTCTGCCAGTTCCAGGCCGACGTGCTCGAGGTGCCGGTCGTCAGGCCGGCGGTCGTCGAGACGACGGCGCTCGGGGCCGCGGCGCTGGCGGGGCTCGCGGCCGGCGTCTTCCCCGATCCGGCGGCCTTCGCCCGCACCTGGCGGGAGGAGCGCCGCTTCGAGCCGCGTACGTCGCGCCGGGCGGAGCGCGCCCGCTGGCGCGAGGCGGTGGCCCGCGCGCGGGAGTGGGACCGTGCTTGACCTGCTGATCCGGGGCGGCCGGGTCGTCGACGGCACCGGCCGGCCGGCCTTCCGGGCCGACGTCGCGATCGAGGGGGGGCGGATCCGCGCCGTCGGCCTCCTGCCGCAGGCCGAGGCGCGCCGGGTCATCGACGCGACCGGCCGCGTCGTCGCGCCCGGCTTCCTCGACCTCCACAGCCACTCCGAGCTGGCGCTGCTCGCCGATCCCTTCAACCCGCCCAAGCTGGAGCAGGGCTTCACCTTCGAGCTGCTCGGTCAGGACGGGCTCTCCGTCGCGCCGCTCACGCCGGCCGCGACGGCCGCCACGCGGCAGGCGCTGGCGGGGCTCGCCGGCGATCCGCCAGGCATCGACTGGAGCTGGCGGAGCGTCGACGACTTCCTCGGGCGCCTCGACGGGCTCGGCCTCTCGGCCGGCTACCTCGTCCCGCACGCCCAGCTCCGCCGCCTTGCCATGGGGGACGACGACCGGGCGCCGACGCCGGACGAACTCCGCGAGATGCGGCGGCTCCTCAGGGAGGGGCTCGAGCAGGGCGCCTTCGGCCTCTCGACCGGCCTCGTCTACCCGCCGAACTGCTTCGCCGCCGCGGAGGAACTGGCGGCGCTCGGCGAGGAGGTGGCGGCGGCCGGGGGGATCTTCGCCGTGCACCTCCGGAGCGAGGGGGCCGGCATCGAGGCGGCGCTCGACGAGATGCTCGAGGTCGCCCGCCGAAGCGGCTGCCGGCTCCACGTCTCGCACCTCAAGCTCGCCGGCGCGCCGAGCTTCGGCAAGCTCGACTGGCTCATCGCGCGGCTCGAAGGAGCGCGTGCCGAGGGGCTCGAGGTGACCTGCGACCAGTACCCCTACGCCGCCGGGAGCACCGTGATGACCGCCCTCGTGCCGACCTGGGCGCTGGCCGGCGGCCCGGCGGCGCTCAGGCGGCGGCTCGAGGACCCGTCCGACCGGGCGCGCATCCACGCCGAGATGGCGGCACGGGGGGAGGGGCCGGCGGGCGGCTTCGACGAGGTCGTCGTCAGCGACCTGCAGGGGGCCAGGCCGGAGCGCGCCGCCCTCGTCGGCAAGCGCCTCACCGAGATCGCGGCGCTCATGGGGGTCGACCCGGCCACGGCGGTCATCGACCTCCTGCGGGAGACGCGCCTGGCCGCCTCGATCATCATCCACAACCAGGCCGATCAGGTCGTCCGGGCGCTCCTGCCGCTCCCGTTCCGCTCGGTCGGCAGCGACGGCCTCCTCTTCGGCTCGCCCCATCCGCGCGCCTACGGCACGGCGCCCCGCATCCTCGGCCGCTACGTGCGCGAGGAGCGGCGGCTCACCCTCGAGGAGGCGGTCCACTCCCTCACGGGGCGGGCGGCCGACCACATCGGGCTCGCCGATCGGGGTCGGGTCCTCCCCGGCCTGCGCGCCGATCTCGTCGTCTTCGACCCGGACACCATCATCGACCGCGCCACGTACGAGCGGCCCACCGAGCGGCCGATCGGCATCGACCACGTCGTCGTGGGGGGCGCGGTGGTGGTGGAGCAGGGGCGCGTGGTGCGGAGCGCCGCCCGGCGCGGCGAGGCCTGCCGCGCCCGCAGGCGCTGATCGCCGCCGGCGGCTATCCGGCGAGGCGGCGCGCGCGGACGAGCCGGAGGTACATCTCGGCGCGGGGGTGGCGGGGGTGCTTCGCGAGGACCGCGCGCCACTCGGCCACCGCCCCCTCCACGTCCCCCGCGGCGTAGCGGGTGATCCCCTTCTGCACGCCGGCCATGGGGAGGTGCGGCGCCTCCTCCTCGACGCGCGCGAACTCCCGCAGCGCCTCGTCGAACCGTCCCGCGTCCCGTAGCGCGACGCCGAGCTTGACGCGGATGTCCGGGTAGGTCGGGCAGAGCGCGAGCGCGGCGTGGAAGCCCTCGATGGCCTGGTCGAGGAGCCCCAGCGCGTGGTAGGTGGCGGCGAGGTCGGCCTGCCGGTTGGCGAGCTTGCCCCGCACGAAGGGGTCGAGCGCCGAGGCCGGCTCCCCGGCGGCAGCCGGCCCGCCCGGGTCGGCCCGGCGGTAGACCCGTTCGGCCTCGTCGTAGCGCCCGAGGTCCATGAGCGTGACGGCGAGGTTCAGCGCCGCCTCGTTGTAGTGCGGGTTCAGCTCGAGGGCCCGCCCGAAGCAGGTGAGCGCCTTGCCGAAGGCCCCGCGGCGATGCGCGGCCAGACCGAGCCGGTTCAGCACGTCGGCGTACGGCGCCCCGGTCTCGAGGAAGCGATCGAGGAGCGCCTCGGCGCGCTCGAAGTCGCCCCGCTCGAACGCCTCGGTCCCGAGGATGTACAGCTCGTCGCGGGTGAGGTCCGCGGGCATCAGCGCGCGACCGTGCGGCTGCGCGCCTCGGCGGGCGCCGCCCCCATGGACGAGGCCGGAATCGGCTCGAGGCCGGCCTCCGCGAGGAGGGCGGCCGCGCGCCGGCCGATCTCGGCGTCCCCGTTCCGGTGCAGGACGGTCGACAGCGTCATGCGGGCCGCCTCGTGCCTGGCGAGCCTGAGCTCGCACTCGCCGGCGCGGACCCGGGCCTCGTCGGCCGCCGGCTGCTCGGGGTACTTGGTCCAGACCTTCGTGTAGCGCCTGAGCGCCGCCTCGTAGCGATCCCGGCGGAAGTAGAAGTCGCCGATGTACAGCTCGTGGGCCGCGAGCTCCGCCCGCGCCTCGGCGAGCCTCGTCCGCGCCATGTCGGCGTACTCGGAGCCCGGGTACTTCTCGAGGAGGGTCTCGAACACCTCGGCGGCCTTGCGCGTCTGGGTCGGATCGCGGTCGTAGGTCGCGCGCTGGTGGAAGTGCGCCGACCCGAGGAGGTAGGTGGCGTACGGCGCGAGCGGGTGGGTCGGCCGCATCTTGAGGAACTGCTCGTAGGTGGCCGCCGCCTCGGGGTACTTCCGGTCGAGGAAGTACATGTCGGCGAGGCGCAGCTCGGCGTACGGCGCGGTCCGGTGGTAGGGGTAGCCGTCGACGAGCTTCTTGAACTCCTCGGCCGCCTGGTCCCACCGCTTGCGCGCGATCTCGCGCTCGGCCCTGGCGTAGAGCTCCTCGGGCGGGATGGCGCGGATCATCGCCGTCTTGGAGGCGCAGGCAGGCAGGAGGGTCGCCAGGAGACCGGCGGCAAGCAGGCGAGCGGCTCTCGATCTCCCGATCATCTCCGGAACCTTATACGAGCGCCCTGCCGGGCGTCAAGCCCCGGGCCAGCCAGCCGACGGTCACCGGACCGAGGTACGGAGCGTGCGAACCTCCGCACGGCACCGGCCCGGTGCGAGGCGCGAGACGACAGGGCCCGGGCGCCCGGCGGCGCGCCGGACCGCGCGATTCTCGCGGCGCTGCCCCCGATCCATCACCAGTTCGTCGGGGAGGCCGCAGCCGTTCCCGCCGACCCGGCCAGCGCGCGCGCCCGGCTCGCCGAGGCGCAGGCCGCGCTCGGCCGGGCGCGGCACGACCCGCGGGCGCACCCGCGCGCTCGCCTCGCAGGGGATCGTCGCGATCCCCGTGCTCGTCGTCCCCTCGTCCAGCGAATCGCCGAACGGGCCGCCGGTCGCCCGGGGAACGGGCGGCCGGCGAGGGACCGGCTGCAGGAGCACGCCGGCGCTTCGAGCCCTGGCATATCGGATGCAATTCCGACCGTCGGAGCGTTCGAGAGCCCGCGACCCGGCCAAAATGGCCGCCGTGATGGTCCGGATCGGGCGTTGCGCCGGCCGGCCGATGGACAGAATGGCACACCGGACGGGCGCGGTCGAGACGAGACGGAAGGCAGAAGAGGCATGCGACTCGACAGGTTTACGGTAAAGGCCCAGGAAGCCATCCAGGCGGCGCAGTCCTACGCGGAGGCGCGCAACCACCAGCAGGTGGACGTGGAGCACGTCCTGCTCGCCCTGCTCGAGCAGACCGACGGCGTCGTGCCGCCGATGCTCCAGAAGGTCGGCGCCGACGCGAAGACCCTGGCCGCGCAGGTCCGGGCCGAACTCGACAAGATGCCGCAGGTCCACGGCGCGGCCCTCGACCAGGTCTACATCACCCAGCGCCTCAAGCGGATGCTCGACGAGGCGGTGCGCCAGGCCCAGAGCCTCAAGGACGAGTACGTCTCGACCGAGCACCTGCTGATCCCCATGGTGGACGACACCGGGGCGGCCGGCCGCCTGCTCAGGGCCGCCGGCGTCACGCGCGACCGCCTCTTCCAGGCGATGCGGGAGGTGCGCGGCAGCCAGCGGGTGACCGACCAGAACCCCGAGGAGAAGTACCAGGCGCTCCAGCGCTACGGGCGAGACCTCACCGACATGGCCCGCCGGGGCAAGCTCGACCCGGTGATCGGCCGTGACGAGGAGATCCGGCGCGTCATCCAGGTGCTCTCCCGCCGCACGAAGAACAACCCGGTCCTGATCGGCGAGCCGGGCGTCGGCAAGACGGCCATCGTCGAGGGGCTCGCGCAGCGGATCGTCAACGGCGACGTGCCCGAGGGGCTCAAGGACAAGCGCGTGGTGGCGCTCGACCTCGGCGCCCTCGTCGCCGGCTCGAAGTACCGCGGGGAGTTCGAGGACCGGCTGAAGGCGGTGCTCAAGGAGGTGACCGAGGCGGAGGGGCAGGTCATCCTCTTCATCGACGAGCTGCACACGCTCGTCGGCGCCGGCGCCGCCGAGGGGGCCATGGACGCCTCCAACATGCTCAAGCCGGCCCTCGCGCGGGGCGAGCTGCGCGCGGTGGGGGCGACGACGCTCGACGAGTACCGCAAGCGGATCGAGAAGGACGCCGCCCTCGAGCGGCGCTTCCAGCCGGTGTACGTCGGCGAGCCGACGGTCGAGGACACGATCGCCATCCTGCGCGGCCTCAAGGAGCGCTACGAGGTGCACCACGGCGTCCGGATCCAGGACGCGGCCCTCGTGACGGCGGCCACGCTGTCCCACCGCTACATCACCGACCGGTTCCTCCCGGACAAGGCGATCGACCTCATCGACGAGGCCGCCTCGCGCGTCCGCATGGAGATCGACTCGGTCCCGGTCGCGATCGACGAGGTGCAGCGCCAGATCCGGCGCCTCGAGGTCGAGCGCGAGGCGCTGCGCAAGGAGGCCGACCGGGCGAGCCGCGAGCGGCTCGCGGCGCTCGACCAGCAGATCGCCGAGCTCCAGGAAAAGGCCTCGCGGCTGACCGCCCGCTGGCAGGCCGAGAAGGCGGTGATCACCAAGATCCGCGAGATCAAGGCGGCCATCGACGAGGCCAAGGTCGAGGAGCAGCGGGCCGAGCGGGCCGGCGACCTCGGCAAGGTGGCCGAGATCCGCTACGGCCGGCTCACGGAGCTTGCCAAGCAGCTCGACGCCGAGAACCGCCGGCTCGCGGAGATGCAGAAGGACGGCGGCTCCATGCTCCGCGAGGAGGTGGGGCCCGAGGAGGTGGCGGCCGTCGTCTCCCGCTGGACCGGCGTGCCGGTGACCCGCATGCTCGAGGGGGAGATGCAGAAGCTCCTCCGGATGGAGGAGGGGCTCCACCGGCGGGTCGTCGGCCAGGACGCCGCGGTCAGGGCGGTCGCCAACGCCGTGCGGCGCGCCCGCTCCGGCCTCGCCGACCCCAACCGGCCGATCGGGTCCTTCATCTTCCTCGGGCCGACCGGCGTCGGGAAGACGGAGCTCGCCCGCGCGCTCGCCGAGTTCCTCTTCGACGACGAGCAGGCGATGGTCCGCATCGACATGAGCGAGTACCAGGAGAAGCACACGGTGGCGCGCCTGATCGGCGCCCCTCCGGGCTACGTCGGCTTCGAGGAGGGAGGCCAGCTCACCGAGGCGGTCCGGCGGCGGCCCTACTCGGTGATCCTCTTCGACGAGATCGAGAAGGCGCACCCCGACGTCTTCAACGTGCTCCTCCAGCTCCTCGACGACGGGCGGCTCACCGACGGCCAGGGGCGGACGGTGGACTTCAAGAACACCGTCGTCATCATGACCTCGAACATCGGCGGGCAGTGGATCACCGAGTACGCCGGCCGCCGCGACGACAAGGAGGTGGAGCGCAACGTCCTCGAGGCGCTGCGCCAGCACTTCCGGCCGGAGTTCCTGAACCGTGTGGACG
>DATCKS010000217.1:0-3461 GCA_036562265.1 Thermodesulfobacteriota bacterium
GAGCGTCACGACCTGGCCCCCTCGGCATCGGCCCGGATGCCGACGATGGTCAGGTAGAGCGCGGCCGCGACCGCGACCAGCAGGAAGACGCAGACCGAGGCGGCCGAGCCGTACCCGACGTCCTGGAAGTCGACGAGCTGCTGTCGCGCGAAGATCGCCATCGACGCGGTGTGGCGGCTCGTGCCGGTCAGGACGTAGATCTGGTCGAAGACGCGCAGGGCGTCGAGCGTCCGGAAGACGATCGCCACGAGGAGGCCGCGCCGGATGAGCGGCAGCGTCACGAGGAAGAAGCGGGTGACGGGCGGCACGCCGTCGACCCGGGCGGCCTCGTAGACCTCGCGCGGCACGAGCTGGAGGGCGGCCAGGACGAGGAGCGCGACGAACGGGGTCGTCTTCCAGACGTCCACGGCGACGATGGCGAAGAGGGCGAGGTCGGGGTCGGCCGTCCAGGCGCGCGGCGCGTCGATCGCGCCGACCGAAAGGAGGAGCGCGTTCAGCACGCCGTAGAGGTCGTTGTACATCCAGTTCCACATCTGGGCCGACACGACGGTCGGAATGGCCCACGGGACGAGGACGGCGGCCCTGAGGAGGCCGCGGCCGGGCAGGTGCGCGTCGAGGGCGAGCGCGATCACGACGCCGAGCACGGTCTCGAGCGACACGGAGACCGCGGCGAAGACGAGCGTGTTGCGGACCGCGCGCCACCAGTCCGGATCGACGGCCAGCGCCGCGAAGTTGGCGAGGCCGACGAACTCGGCATCCGCGAAGCGGCCGAGCGTCGTGTCGGTGAACGCGAAGTAGAAGGTCCGCCCGAGCGGCCACCCGGCGACGACGGCGAGCACCGCCAGGAGCGGCAGGAGGAAACCCCACGCCGAGCGACGCCTGGCCAGGGCGACGCCGGAGCGCCGCGCGCGGTATGCACGCCCCGCTACCAGCGCCCGCCCCTCCGCAGGCGCTCGAGCGTCCGTTCGAGCCGGGCGAGGTTCGCCTGCGCGGTTCCCCGGCCGGCCAGCGTGTCGTGCACGGCGGTCCAGGTCTCGGTCGAGACCTGGTTGTAGCGACGGCCGGTCGCCCGGGCGGGCCGCGACACGGCCCGCTCGATGACGTCGGCGAGCCCGGCCATGAACGGGTTCGCCTTCAGGATCTCCGGGTCGCGGTAGAGGGCCGGGAGGGTCGGGTTCAGCGAGGACTCGAGCGCCGCCCGCTTCTGCTCCGCCGCGCTGGCGAGGTAGCGGACGAGGTCGGCGGCCACGCCCGGCTCGGCGGAGTAGCGGCTCACGGCGAGGAGCTGGCCCCCGAGGGTGCTGGCGTGGCGGCCGTCCGGGCCGCCGGCCGGCAGCGGGGCGACGCCGACCTTGCCCCGGACGGGGCTGTCGGGCGCGTTCGCGAGACGCCAGGCGTAGGGCCAGTTCCGCATGAAGACCGCGCGGCCCGACTGGAACGCCCCGCGCGACTCCTCCTCGGCGTAGTTGAGGACGCCCGGCGGCGCGATGCGGCCGACCCACGTGCCGGCGAGCGTCAGCGCCTCGACCGCGGCCGGGTTGTTCACCGTGACGCGACCCTGGGCGTCGACGATGGTGCCGCCGCCGTGGCTCGCGATCCACTCGAGCGCGTTGCAGGTGAGCCCTTCGTAGGCCCGCCCCTGGAAGACGAAGCCCCAGAGGCCGGCGTTGCCGGCGCGGCGCTCCGCCTCCACGATGGCCGCCGCCGTCTCCGTGAGCGCCTGCCACGTGGTCGGCACCGGCCGGCCGTACTTCTCGAGAAGGTCCTTCCGGTAGTAGAGGAGGCCGACGTCGACGAACCACGGCAGGCCGACCAGCCGGCCCTGGACCGTGGCCGCCTCGACGATCGACGGGAAGTGCTCGGCCACGACCTCGTCGCCGACGTACTCGCGGAGGTCGACCAGGTGCGGCGCGAGGAGGCCGGGCCAGACGAGGTCGATTCGCAGGACGTCGACGTCGCGCGCCCCCGCGGCGAGGAGCTGCAGGTAGAGGGCGAGGACCTCGTTGCTCGCCCTCGGCGTCGAGACGACGCGGACCCGATGGCCGCTCTGCCGTGCCCACGCCTCGGCGCCCGAGCGGCAGAGTTCGAACTGCGTCCCCACCGAGCCGCACGCGATGGAGACGGTGGCGGCCGCCGCGGCGGCGGGGGCGAGCCATGGAGCGACGAGGGCCACGAGCAGGGCGAGTCGGCGCGCCATCGCCGCAGTCTAGCAGAGGACCCGCCCGCCCCGGCAGCGCCGCGCGCCACCGGCGCGGCTACGGCTCGGCGCTCGCCTTGTCCTGGAAGAGGGTGAAGCGATCGACGAACTCGAGGTGGACCGTCCCGATGGGACCGTTGCGCTGCTTGCCGATGATGACCTCGGCGTCGCCGACCTTGTCGGGGTTCGCCTCGCGCCACTCCCGGTTGCGGTAGACCACGTCGCGGTAGAGGAAGAGGATGAGGTCCGCGTCCTGCTCGATGGCGCCCGACTCGCGCAGGTCCGAGAGCTTCGGCCGCTTCTCGTCGCGCATCTCGAGGCCGCGGTTGAGCTGCGAGAGGGCCACCACCGGGACCGACAGCTCCTTGGCGAGGGCCTTGAGGCCGCGCGAGATCTCGCTGATCTCCTGCTCGCGCCGCTCGCCCCCCTGGTCCGGCCCGCGCATGAGCTGCAGGTAGTCGACCACGAGGAGCCCGAGCGGCCGCTCGGCCGTGAGGCGGCGCGCCTTCGCCCGCATCTCGAGGACGGTCAGCGCGGGCGTGTCGTCGATGAAGAGCGGCGCCTCGGAGAGCCGGCCCGCGTGCCGGGTGAGCTCGCGCCAGTCGCGCTCGGAGAGGAAGCCGCTGCGCAGCCGCCCGGCGTCGACCTTGGCCTCGGCGCAGAGCATGCGCATGACGAGCTGTTCGCGCGACATCTCGAGCGAGAAGACCGCGACGCCCCGCCGCTCCCTGAGCGCCACGTGGGCGGCGAGGTTCAGCGCGAAGGCCGTCTTCCCCATCGCGGGCCGGCCGGCGATGATGACGAGGTCGCCCGGCTGCAGCCCGCCGGTCATGTCGTCGAGGTCGCGGAACCCGGTCGGGACGCCGGTCGTCGGGTTGCCCGCCTCGGCCCGCTCCTCGATCACCCGGAAGGCCTCGCGAACGAGGTCGCGCGTCGCGACGAAGGAGGGGCGCACGCGCCGCTCGGACAGCTCGAAGACGCTCCGCTCGGCCTGGTCGAGGAAGTCGTCCACGTCGCCCGGGTCCTCGTAGCCGCGGGCGATGATCGCCTGCGCCGCGGCGATCGCCCGCCGCAGGAGCGACCGGTCGCGGACCGGCCGGGCGTAGGCCTCGATGCCGACGGCCGTCGGCGTGGCGTCGGCCAGCGCGGCGAGCCCCGCGCGTCCCCCGACGTCGTCGAGGCGGCCCTGCACCCTGAGCGCCTCGGCGAGCGTGATGACGTCGATCGGCGCCCCCCGCTCCGACAGCTCGAGCATCGCCGCGTA
>DATCKS010000218.1:0-4285 GCA_036562265.1 Thermodesulfobacteriota bacterium
CGGCCCAGCGCACGGGCGTCGCAAGCTCGACCGGCGTCCGCTCGGCCCCGAGGTAGGCCAGCGGAACGATCCGCCGGAAGCCGAGCAGCTCGTGGTCGAGCTGGAGGTACTCGATCCCCACCTCCCCCTCGGCGTTCGGCCGCGGGGCCAGGGCGACGAGCCGCGGCTCGGCCGGGGGGCGCGCCGCGCTCGCGAGGAAGAGGAGGACCGCGAGGAGCCCGACCGCGGCCATCCCGTGCAACACGTGTCCCGCCCGCGCGACGATCCCGCGGCGAGCCGGCCCGAGCGCCCGCCCGAAGGCGACCCCGGCCGCGGCGAGGGCGAGGAAGCCGAGGCCGGCGAAGAGGCGATGGAGCGCCCCGCCGCCGGGCGGCGAGACGATCGTCCAGAGCGCCGAGCCGGCCACGCCCGCGAAGAGGAGGGCGCCGGCGAGCCGGTAGGCGCGAGCGGCGCGGCGCCAGGCGAGCGACGACGCGAGCCGCGCCGACCCGCGCGTGCGCCACCGCACCACCCAGGGGAGGCGCCGGTCGGCCCCGCACGCCGAGCAGGTGCCGCGCCAGAG
This sequence comes from Thermodesulfobacteriota bacterium, assembly GCA_036562265.1. Classification (GTDB taxonomy): domain Bacteria; phylum DASVDK01; class DASVDK01; order DASVDK01; family DASVDK01; genus DASVDK01. The sequence goes on from DATCKS010000218.1 coordinate 563, forward strand.
CGGGCCGCTGAGACCGCAGGCGGGGCAGACGCCGACCCACCGCTCCTCGAGCCCGGCCCGTTCCGTCCGCCAGTCGGCCCAGAGTCCCCAGAGGGGCCGCAGCGCCGCGAGGACGAGGACCAGGGCGCCCGCGAGGTAGACCACGCGCGCCACGTCGTCGAGGCCGGCGCCGAACAGGCTCTCGAGGCTCTGGAAGAGGAGCCGAAGCATGGCCCCATGTCCCACGGGCCGCCTCGGGGTGTCAAGTACTGCGGATCACACTTGCCTTCGGGTGCAAGAGCCCTCTTGCCAAGCGAACCAGCGCCGTGTAGAGTGCCGCCCGTTTCCCGGGGTATCGGGGGCGCCTCCTGCGCGGCCTCTCGCGGACGAGCGCCGAGCGAAGCGTCCGGAACCGAAAGGAGCACCCACCATGCAGTTTGGATCCCGACTTCTCGCGCTGGCCGCCATTGCGGCTCTCGGTGTGGCCACGTCGGCCTGCGCGTCTCGGCAGACGACCTCCTCCGACACCCAGACCGTTCCCGGTCCGGTCGCCAGCCGGCCGGGTGGCGCGGTCGCGCAGCCGGGACAGCCCGGCAGCACGCCCGGCATGACGGCCCGCGACGTCCCGGGCGCCGCCTCGCCGGCGACCCCCGGTGCCGCGATGCCGGGGAGCATGCCGGCTGGCACCACGCCCGGCGCCTCCATCACGGTCACGTCGCCGGACGGTCCCACCTCGCTCATGGACGTGTTCTTCGCGTTCGACGAGTCCACCCTCTCGCCGGAGGCGCGCCGGGTGCTCGAGCAGAACGCCGAGTACCTGCGCCGCAACCCGCACGCGCGGATCCAGATCGAAGGGCACGCCGACGAGCGCGGCAGCACCGCCTACAACCTCGCCCTGGGCGACCGTCGCGCGACGGCGGCCAAGCAGTACCTCGTCTCGCTCGGCATCGATCCGTCGCGCATCTCGACGATCTCCTTCGGCGAGGAGAAGCCCTTCGCCATCGGCCAGAACGAGGAGGCCTGGGCCCAGAACCGCCGCGGGCATTTCGTCGAGATCAAGTAGAGGGCCTGCTACAGTGACTCCATGCCGTACTACCGCATGGAGTACCTGATCTACGGAACCATCGAGCTCCTGGCGGACACCGAGGAGGAGGCGCGGCACGAGTTCGCCGACCTCACCGCGACGGAGATCTTCGACCACCGGACCAACGAGGTCCGCGACGTCAAGCTCTTCCGGGTGTCCGCCAGGGACGACTCCGACGACCCCGCCGACCCGGGCGCCTAGAACGTCCCGGCGTAGAGCGAGCAGGTCCGGCAGACCTCGGGCGGGTCGTCCGACTCGAGGCGGGCCCGGAAGGCCCCGTACGCCGGCCCCTCCCACACGGCACGCACGCCCTCCGTCACCATGCTGCCGAAGTGGATCCGATCGGGCGTCGCGACCATGCAGCACGGCATGGCGAGCCCGTCGTAGCTCACGTACGCGCCGGTGAAGGGCCAGTCGCACCGCGCGCGCCCCGGCGTCCCCGGCGGGTGCGGGCGGGGCGCGGTCCGCGGCAGCCGGAGTTCCACGCCGAGCGACTCGGCAACCTCCCTCGCCTCCGCGAAGAACCGCTCGACGCGCGCCGGGTCCTCGCCGAGCACCGTCTCCCGCTCCACGAAGTCCCGCATCGGCCGGTAGTGGGCCGGCAGGCTCGACTCGCCGAAGTCGTGCGAGAGGTGCTGCACGAAGACGTCGTCGATCTCGAGCCGCCGCGCGAGCCGGACGACGTCGGGGAGTTCGGGCAGGTTGCGCCGCACGAGGACCATGACCAGGCGAAGGCGCGGCGTCGCGGCGCCGAGCCGGCGGCGGGCGGCGACGATCCGCTCCACGTTGCGCACGACCCGATCGAACCGGCCCCGCAGCCGGATCGCCTCGTAGGTGCCGGCCGTCGCGCCGTCGATCGAGACGTGCAGCCGGGCGAGCCCGCTCGTGACGCAGCGCGCCGCCCGCGTCTCGGTGAGGAGCGTCAGGTTCGAGCTGGTCGTGACCGTGATCCCGCGCCTTGCCGCGTACGCGACCATGTCGAAGAAGCGCGGGTGCATCATCGGCTCCCCGAGCCCCTGCAGGTGCAGCTCGCTCATGCCGTCGAAGCCGTCCAGGAGGCGCGTGAAGGCGTCGAACGGCATGTACGCCGGGGGACCGTACGGCGGCCCGTCCCTCCTGAACTGGATCGGGCACATGCGGCAGCGGAGGTTGCACTGCCCGACCGGCTCGATCTGCACGTAGCGAGGCAGCGACATGTCGCCCCCTGGTCGCGGCGAGCCGGGGATGCGACCTCCGTACCAGACAGGCGGCGGCCCGCCCGGGCTACACTGTCCGCGTGCCGCCCCACGATCCCGACGAGATCTTCGACGTGGTCGACGAGGCCGACCGGGTCGTCGGCCGCGCCGCCCGGGCCGTGGTCCACCGCCTCGGGCTGCGCCACCGCGCCGCCCACGTCTTCCTCCTCGACAGCAGAGGCCGCCTCTACCTGCAGCGCCGATCGCTCTCGAAGGACGAGAACCCCGGGCTGTGGGACTCCTCCGCCGCGGGGCACCTCGACGCCGGCGAGACCTACGTCGAGGCCGCGTGCCGCGAACTGGCCGAGGAGCTGGGCATCCGGGTGGAGGCCGCGGCGCTGGTCGAGGTGGCGACGCTCCCGGCGACCCCCGAGACCGGTCACGAGTTCCGCCGGCTCTTCACGGTGATCAGCGACGACCCGGTCCGTCCCGACCCGGAGGAGGTGATGGACGGCGCCTTCTTCGCCCTCGCCGACCTCGACCGCCGCCTCGCGGACGGCAGCCTCGAGGTGACGCCCGCCTTCCGGGAACTCTACGCGCGATTCCGGCGCGGCTGACGCCGCCGACGCCCTGCCCGCCGGCCGGCCTGCTCCGTGCTTCTCCGGGAGGGTATGTCCTCCTCTGCCAAGCACACGCCGATCAGAAGCCCCGAAGGGCGACCGCCGCGGGAAGCCGCCGAAGCCGAGGCAGACCGCCTCGGCGCCGGCCGAGAGGTCTGGCCGGGCGGCGGCCCGGCGGTCGACGACGTCGAGCAGGGCTCGATCGAGTCCTTTCCGGCCAGCGACCCGCCGGCCTGGATGCCGCCGACGATTCGCCTCGGACCGCCCAGGCGGGACTAGACGGGCGCGTGCCACGGGCCGCGGCCGCCCCGCCCCCTGCCTCGCCCCGCCGCGATCCGCCGCCCTAGCGAGGCCGGTTGCGGAAGACCTCGAGGAGCCTCGCGTGCAGGCGGCCGTTGGACACCAGGAGATCCATCGGCCGGTCGTCCGGACGCAGGGTGAGCCGCACCGGCCGGCCACGCAGGTCGGTCGCCCGGCCTCCGGCGGCCTCGAGGATGGCGAAGGGGCCGCAGAGGTCCCACACGCCTCCCCTGAAGTCGGTCGAGTAGGTGAAGTCGGCCGAGCCCTCGGCAACGCGGCAGATCCGAAGACCGAAGGAGCCGACGCGCGTGGGGGGCGCAACGCCGAAGCGCGCCAGGTACTCCTCGCTGGCCGAGGGGCGGCGCGAGACGCTGCGCACGAGGCGGGCCCCCTCGACCGTCTCGCGCGCGCTCGCGTGGATGGGCTGGGGCGGCCGCCCCGCCTCGTGCTTCAGCGCCGGCCCTCCGGCCACCGCCGTGTAGGCCACGTCGGCCTCCGGATCGACCACGACGCCGAGGACCGGCCGCCCAGCCTCGGCCAGGCCGACCAGGACCGTGAACTCGGC
>DATCKS010000229.1:0-7063 GCA_036562265.1 Thermodesulfobacteriota bacterium
GGAGAGACCGACCCGGTGGCCGACAACGCCACCGAGGAGGGCCGCCAGGCGAACCGGCGCGTCCAGCTCGAGATCCGTCCCAACGAGAAGCTCCAGGCCCAGCAGCGGGCCGGCTAGGCGCTCCGCGTCCGGCCGGGGGCGGGCCGCGGTAGAATCCGACAACCGTCCGCCCCCGGAGGCGCGCCAGGTGCCAACCAGACCCCGTCCGCCGTCGGCGAAGGCCGCACGTCCGGCGAAGCCGGCACGCCCGTCGAAGTCCGCACGCCGGGCCAAGCCGGCGAGTCCGGCAACGCCGGCGCGTGCCGCGAAGCCCTCGCGTGCGGCGAAGCCGGCGAGCGCCGAGACGCCGGCGCGTCGCGCGAAGGGGGAGCGTACGCCGAAGGCGCCCCCCGCGAAGCCGGCTTCGGCCGCGACGCCGGCCGCCCCTGCGGCGCCGGCCGGCCCGGCCACGGGGGCGGAGCCGCAACGACGAGAGGCCCCGCGGCCCGGGGTCGAGCGGACCTGCTACGAGGTCCGCCTGATGGTCTGCCCCCGGGACCCCGCCACCTGTCCCGAAACCTGGCCCGTGGGGTCGCGGCTCCTCTGCGGCTCGTTCGAGATGCTCGCCCGCTTCGAGAAGGCCGGCGGCGGCGACGACCTCGAGAACGCCGAGGCGGGATTCGCCGACGCGCTGGGGGACCTGTCGATCCGCACCCGCCTCGATGCGGACCCCGACGACCAGCCCGACGAGATCGACGACAGCGAGGGGGAGGATCGATGAACGGGAGCGCGAAGTCGGCGCACGGCGCGCAGGCGGCGACCCCCGACCACGCCAGGCGGATCGCCGAGGTGACGCGCGCGCAGTTCGGTCGCCAGGCGGCCCACTACACCCACAGCCCCAGCCACGCGCGCGGCGACACGCTGGCCATGACGGTCGACCTCGCCGCCCCGCAGCCCGGCGAGCGGGCGGCGGACATCGCCACCGGGACCGGTCACACGGCGCTCGCCATCGCCCCGAGGCTCGGCGGCGCGCCGGTCCTCGCCGTCGACTTCACCCGCGAGATGCTCGAGGAAGCCCGGCGGCTGGCGGCCGCCAGGGGCCTCCCCCAGGTGCGGTGCGTCATGGGGGACGCGCACGCCCTGCCGATCGCGTCCGGCTCCCTCGACCTCGTGACCTGCCGCGTCGCCCCGCACCACTTCGCCGACCCGGCGGCGTTCGTCGCCGAGGCGGCGCGCGTGCTCAGGCCCGGGGGACGACTCGTCGTCTGCGACACCGCCTCGCCGGGCGACGCCGAGGCGGACGCCTGGATGCACGCCGCCGAGGTCGCGCGCGATCCCTCGCACGTCCGCAACTACACCGCCGCGGAGTGGCGGGCCTACGTGGAGCGGGCCGGGCTCGTGCTCGAGCACATCGAGATGGGCCGCTGGACGCACCTCGGCTTCGACGACTGGGTGCGGCGCGGCGGCGCGTCCGCCGAGACCGTCGCCTGGCTGCGCCGCGCCTTCGAGACGGCGCCGCCGGCCGCGCGAGCCGCCTTCGCGATCGAGCCCGACCCGACGGTCGGCTTCCGTTTCGGATGGACCGTCGTCCTCTTCAGAGCCCGCAGACCCGCCTGATCGCGGCCGCCGCCGCGTTGTGGCTCCTCCTCGCCGGCTGTGCGGCCCAGGGGTCGCAGGGGCCGGACGCCGGGGCGCCACGAACCGTCCGCCTCACCGTGCTCGCCATCAACGACTTCCACGGGGCGCTCCTCCCCCGAGAGGTGGACGGCCGGCCGGCGGGCGGCGCCGCCTACCTCGCCGGTTACCTCCAGGGCCGGGCCGCGGCGCTCAGGGCCGCCGGCGGCGAGGCGGTGCTCGTCCACGCCGGCGACATGGTGGGGGCCTCGCCGCTCGAGTCGGCCCTCCTCAAGGACGAGCCGACGGTGGAGGCGCTCGACGCGATGGGGATCGGCTTCGGCGCCGTGGGCAACCACGAGTTCGACGAGGGGCTGGAGGAACTCCTGCGCCTCATGCGGGGCGGCTGCCACCCGGCCACCGAGGCGGTCAGCGGCTGCTTCCGGGGGGCGCGCCTCCAGTGGCTCGGCGCCAACGTCGTGCGGGAGGGGGAGACGGAGCCGGTGCTGCCCCCCTACGCCGTGATCGAGGCGGGCGGCGTCCGCGTCGGCTTCATCGGCGTCGTGCTGCGGGGCACGGCGGAGATCGTGGCCCAGGACCGGGTGCAGGGGCTGCGCTTCCTCGACGAGGCGGAGACGGTCAACCGCTACGCCGCCGAACTGGCCGCACAGGGGATCCATGCGGTCGTCGTCCTCCTCCACCAGGGCGGCTTCGGCTCGCCCGACGGCGGCACCCCCCTCACCGGACCGGTCGTGGAGGTGGTCAGCCGGTTCGGTCCGGAGGTGGACGCCGTCATGAGCGGCCACACGCACCAGGGCTACGTGGGCCGCGTGACCCGCCGGACAGGGGGCGCGCCGCTCGTGGTGGCGCAGGCCTACGAGCACGGCACGGCCTTCGCGGAGATCGACCTCTTGCTCGACGCGCGCACGGGGGACGTGGCGGCGGTCGACGCCCGGCTGACCCGAACCTTCCACCAGGCGGACCCCGCCGATCCGCTCACCAGGGTCGAGCCGGACGCCCGGGTGGCCGAGATCGTCGCGCGGGCCGAGGCCGCCGCGGCGTCGCGCGCGGCGCGCGTCGTCGGGAGCGCGGCGGCGCCGGTGACGCGCGCGCCCACGCCGGCCGGGGAGTCGGCGCTCGGCGCCCTGGTCGCCGACGCGCACCGGGCCGCCACCGGCGCCGACGTCGCGTTCACCAACCCGGGCGGCCTGCGCGAGGACCTCCCGGCCGGACCGATCACCTACGGCCGGCTCTTCGCGGCGCAGCCCTTCGACGACCGCCTCGTCACCGTGACGCTGAGCGGCGACGAGATCCGGCGCCTCCTCGAGTCGCAGTGGCGGATCGGCCCGGACGGGGAGCCGGTCGCCCGGATCCTCCAGGTGTCCGGACTCGGCTACGTCTGGGACCCGAACGCCCCGATCGGCCGGCGGGTCGCGGACCTCCGCCTCGAGAACGGCGAGCCGGTCAGGCCCGACGGCCGCTACCGCGTGACGGTGAACAGCTACCTCGCCGGAGGGGGCGACGGCTTCGGGCTGCTGCGCGAGGCGCGCGAGCGACGGGACGGGCCCGACGCGCTGGAGGCGCTCGCCCGGTACGTGGAGCGGCTGCCGCAGCCGGTCACGGTGCGGCCGCCGGAACGGATCCGGCGCGCCGGGCCGTGATGCGGTACACTGGCGGCCAACACGTCGTTTTAGCAGGCAGGCCGATGGACTCCGTTCGGGGAGGCAGGTCCATGTCCCGTCTCGTGCACTTCACGGTCTCGCTCGGCTTGAGGCTCGCATCCATCGCGGCGCTGGCGCTCGGGGTCTTCCTCAAGGACGCCGCCGCGGCGCCCGTCACCATCACCATCGCCAACCAGGGCGATGCGGCCACGCTCGACGGTCACATGCGCAACGAGACGACGACGCAGATGATCCAGCTCCACGTCTACGACCGTCTCGTGGTCTTCGACGCCGACGTGAAGCTCCGCCCGGCGCTGGCGACCTCGTGGACCCGCAAGGACCCGACGACCTGGGTCTTCACCCTGCGGTCGGGCGTCCGGTTCCACAACGGCGAGCCGTTCGACGCCTCCGTGGCGGTCTGGAACCTCAAGCGGGCCAAGACCCATCCCAACAGCCAGTTCAAGGCGTACGCGAACCTGGTGGCCGAGGCGCGCGCCATCGACCCGACGACGCTCGAGATCAAGACCCCCGGCCCGGCGCCCGACCTCCTCACGAACCTCGTGCAGATCATGATGCTCCCGCCGAAGTACGTGGAGGAGAAGGGGGACGCCCACGTGGCGCGCAACCCGGTCGGCACGGGGCCGTACAAGTTCGTCGAGTGGGTCAAGGACGACCGCATCGTGCTCGAGGCCAACCCGGACTACTGGGGCGGCAAGCCGGCCATCGACCGCGTGATCTTCAGGCCGATCCCCGAGGACGCGACCCGGGCGGCGGCGCTGGTGACCGGCGAGGTGGACGTGGTCTGGGGCGTCGCCGTGCAGGACGTCCCGCGCATCGAGGCGCAGCCGGACCTGCAGATCCTGCGCAGCCCGACGCAGCGGGTCATCTACCTCTCCTTCGACATGCACAGGAAGACCGACTCGCCGGGCGTCGGCCCCGGGCCGAACCCCTTCGCGGACGTGCGGGTCAGGCGGGCGATCTATCACGCCCTCGACATCGACGGCATCATCAAGGCGGTCATGGGCGGTAGCGGGGCGAAGGCGACGCAGTTCGTCACCCCGCCCATCTTCGGCTACAACCCGGACGTGAAGCCGCTCCCCCACGACCCGGCCCGGGCCAAGGCGCTCCTCGCCGAGGCCGGCTACCCGAACGGCTTCGCGGCGCGTCTCGACTGCCCCAACGACCGGTACGTGAACGACGCGGCGCTCTGCGAGGCGGTGGCGGGTCAGCTCGGGAAGGTGGGCCTGCGCATCACCCCCAACGCGGTCCCCAAGGCGGTCTTCTTCCCGCAGATCGACCGCTTCGAGACCTCCTTCTACCTGGCGGGGTGGGGGACGCTCGACACCGGCGCCACGCTCCAGGCGGTGGTCCAGACGAACGACCCGAAGAAGGGCACCGGCCGCATCAACCGCGGCCGCTACTCGAACGCCGAGGTCGACGCGCTCATCGAGCGGGGGCGGCGGACGCTCGACGACAAGGAGCGGGAGGCCCTGTACCGCTCCGCCATCGAGCTCGCCATGCGCGAGGTGGCCTGGGTGCCGCTGCACCAGCAGGAGATGATCCTCGGCGCCAAGAAGCGCTTCAGCTTCAAGCCGAGGTTCGACGAGTACATCTTCGCCCACGAGATCCGCGTGGCGAACTAGCGAGGGCGCTTCTGCTCCGGTATCTCGTGCGACGGGTCGCGGGGGGCGCCGTGGCGCTCCTCGCGGCCTCGGCGGTCGTGTTCCTCCTGCTCAGGCTCGCGGGCGACCCCCTCGAGCTGCTCGTCCCGCCCGACGCCTCCCAGGCCGACGTGGAGGCGATGCGGCGGACCCTCGGCCTCGACCGATCGTGGCTCGTGCAGTACGGCGCCTTCCTGGCCGCCGCCGTCCGGGGCGATCTCGGCACGTCCTTCTACCACGGCGTGCCGGCGCTCGAGCTCGTCCTCGAGCGGCTGCCGGCGACGCTCGAGCTGATCCTCGCGGCGATGGCGTTCTCGCTCGCCGTCGCGATCCCGGCCGGCATCGTGGCGGCCCGCAGGCCGGGCTCCCTCGCCGACCGCCTCGCGCGAGGAGTGTCCCTCCTCGGCATCTCCGCACCCCCCTTCTGGATCGGCATCATGCTGATCCTCGTCTTCGCCGTGGAGCTGAGGTGGCTGCCGTCCTCGGGCCGGGGCACGCTCGCTCACCTCGTCCTGCCGGCCTTCTCGCTCGCCCTCTACCGGGTGGCCCTCTTCACCCGCCTGGTGCGGGCGGGGATGGTGGAGGCGCTGTCGCAGGACTACGTGCGCACGGCGAGGGCCAAGGGGGTCTCCGAGCGCCGCCTCCTCTACCGCCACGCCCTCAAGAACACGCTCATCCCGGTGGTCACCGTGGCGGGCCTCCAGATGGGGAGCCTCTTTGCCGGCGCCATCGTCACCGAGCGGATCTTCGCCTGGCCCGGGATGGGGCGGCTCATCCTGGACGCCATCACGAAGCTCGACTACCCGGTCGTCGTCGCCTGGGCGCTGGTCGTGGCGGCCGGTTTCGTCACGGTGAACCTGATCGTCGACTGCGTCTACTCCCTGGTCGACCCGAGGGTGCGGCTCGGATGACCCGCTCGGCCCTGGTGACCACGGTCGTGCTCGCCCTGCTGCTCGGCGCCTCGCTCGCCGCGCCGTGGCTCACCAGCATCGACCCGCTCGCGCAGGACTTCGGCGCCTCGCTCCTCCCCCCGGCGTGGAGCGAGGCCGGCAGCCTCGCGCACCCCCTGGGCACCGATCGCCTCGGTCGCGACGTCTTCGCCAACGTCCTCCACGGGCTCAGGGTGTCGCTCCTCGTCGGCGCCACCTCCGTGGCGATCAGCCTCGCCCTCGGGGTGACGCTCGGCCTGATCTCGGGTTACGCCGGTGGCCGCGTCGACGCCGCCCTGATGCGGGCGGCCGACGTGCAGCTCTCGCTGCCGCCGATCCTGGTCGCGTTGGCCATCGTCGCGCTCTTCGGGTCGGGCCTCTGGCGGCTGGTTATCCTGATCGGCGTGATCAACTGGGCGGTCTACGCGCGCACCGTTCGCGGCAGCGTGCTGGCGGTTAGGGAGCGGGAGTTCGTGGAGGCGGCCCGGGCGCTCGGCGTGGCGGCCCCCGCCATCCTCGCGAGGCACGTGCTGCCGAACGTGCTGACGGCAACCGTCGTCGTCGCGGCGGTCGAGCTGCCGCGGGTGATGCTGCTCGAGGCGACGCTCTCCTTCCTGGGGCTCGGCGTGCCGCCCCAGGTGCCGTCGCTCGGCACCGCCGTGGCGCGCGGCTACCAGGTGCTCTTCGCCGGCCACTGGTGGGTCTCGGTCTTCCCGGGGCTCGCCCTCATGGCCGTCGTCGTCTGCGTGAACCTCCTCGGCGACTGGTTGCGGGACGCGACCGACCCGCGCTGGTCGTCGCGGCGATGAGAGGCGCCGTGCCCGCGATACCGAAGCCGCCGCGCGTCAGGCTACGCCCGTTCGTCCCGGCCGACCTCGAGCTCCTCGCCCGCTGGCGCGAGGAGGCGACCGCCCGTGCCCACCAGCCGCTCAGGCGCCTCTCGCGAGAGGAACTGCGCCTGGAACTCGAGGCCGGCAGCGCCGGCCCGCTCTCGGACCGCACGCGCACCCGCTTCCAGTGGGTGGTCGAGCGGCGCGAGGACCGGGTGCCCCTGGGCTGGGTGACGCTGACGGTGCGCAGCCGGGAGCACGGCATCGCCGAGGTCGGCTACACCCTGTCGGCCGAGTTCCACCGGCAGGGCTACGGCTCCGAGGCGCTCGCCCTCCTCGTCGAGCGCGCCTTCGGCGAGCCGGAGATCCAGCGGCTCGAAGCGGTCTGC
>DATCKS010000245.1:0-6565 GCA_036562265.1 Thermodesulfobacteriota bacterium
CTTCGACGTGCTGCGGCCGCAGGACCGGGTTGCCGTGAAGCCGCACGCAAGCCCCGTCCTGCACGCCATCCTCTACCTGCTCGGCCGGCAGCGTCGCGAGAAGCTCGAACGGTTCCGGGCGCTCGGCGGGGCGCAGTCGTACCCCTCGCGCACGAAGGACACCGAGGACGTCGACTTCTCCACGGGGTCGGTGGGGCTCGGCGTGGCGGCGACCCTCTTCGCGTCGCTCGTCCAGGACTACGTCCGCGAGCACGGCTTCGTCGAGGCGGACGAGCCGCCGGGACGCATGGTGGCGCTCCTCGGCGACGCGGAACTCGACGAGGGCAACGTCTTCGAGGCGATGCTCGAGGGCTGGAAGCACGGTGTCCGCAACCTCTGGTGGATCATCGACTACAACCGCCAGAGCCTCGACGCGGTCGTCACCGACCGCCTCTTCGGCCGGTTCGACGACATCTTCCGGACGACCGGCTTCGAGGTGGTGACGCTCAAGTACGGCAAGCGGCTCCTCGAGGCCTTCGCGCGGCCGGGCGGCGACGCGCTCAGGCGCTGGATCGACGACTGCCCGAACTCCCTCTACTCGGCGCTGACCTACAAGGGGGGCGCCGCCTGGCGCGAGCGGCTCGCGCGGGACATCGGCGACGTCCGGGGCGTTCGCGCCATCCTCGACGACCACGACGACGCGAGCCTCCACGCCCTCATGACGAACCTCGCGGGCCACGACATGGAGTCGGTCCTCGAGGCCTTCCGCGCGGCCGAGTCCGACGACCGGCCGCGCTGCTTCATCGCCTACACGATCAAGGGCTTCGGACTCCCCTTCGCGGGCCACAAGGACAACCACGCCGGGCTCATGAACGACGAGCAGATGGCCGCCTTCCGCCGCGCCATGGGGGTGCCCGAGGGGGAGGAGTGGGATCCCTTCGCGGGGCTCGCGCTGCCGCGAGCGCGCATCGAGGCCTTCCTGTCGCGCGTGCCGTTCCGGGGGCGCGAGCGCCGCGTCCACGTCGCGCCGCCCGTCCCGGTGCCGGCGCGTCTCGGCCTCGCGGCGGCGGTCGAGATGTCGACCCAGGAGGGGTTCGGCCGGCTCCTCTACACGCTCGGGCGCGAGGGCGGCCCGCTCGCCGATCGCGTCGTCACCGTCTCACCCGACGTGACCGCCTCGACGAACCTCGGCGGCTGGGTGAACCAGCGGGGGATCTTCGACCGGCAGGAGCGCCGCGACGTCTTCCGCGACCTCCAGCTCCCCTCTCCGCTGCGCTGGGAGGCCTCGCGGCAAGGTCAGCACTTCGAGCTCGGCATCGCCGAGCACAACCTCTTCCTCATGCTCGCGGCCCTCGGGCTCTCGGCCCCGCTCTTCGGCGTGCGGCTCCTGCCGGTGGGTACGCTCTACGACCCCTTCATCATGCGCGGCCTCGACGCGCTCAACTACGCCTGCTACCAGGACGCCCGCTTCATGCTGGTCGCCACGCCGTCGGGGGTCACGCTCGCGCCGGAGGGTGGCGCCCACCAGTCCATCGGGACGCCGCTCATCGGGATGGCGATCGACCACCTCGCCTACTTCGAGCCGGCCTACGTGGACGAACTCGCGGCCATCATGCGGTGGGGCTTCGAGTACATGCAGCGGGAGGACGGCGGGTCGGTGTACCTGCGGCTCTCGACGCGCGCCATCCCCCAGCCGGCGCGAACGCTCGACGAGGCGCAGGTGGCCGACATCCTCGCCGGCGGCTACTGGCGGCGGCCGCCCGGTCCCGGCGCCGAGATCGCCGTCGTCTACGCCGGAGCCGTGGCGCCCGAGGCCGAGGCGGCGCTCGACGCGCTGCTCGAGGACCTGCCCGGCGCCGGCCTCCTCGCGGTCACCTCGCCCGACCGGCTGCACGCCGGCTGGATCGCGGCCTGTGCCGATCGGGCCTCGGGGCGGCAAGGATCGCCGTCGCACGTCGAGCGGCTCCTCGCGGCCCTGCCGGCCGACGCCGCGCTCGTCACCGTGCTCGACGGCCACCCCGCCACCCTCTCGTGGCTCGGCGCCGTGGCCGGCCACCCCATCGTCCCGCTCGGCGTGTCGCGCTTCGGCCAGTCGGGCGACATCCCCGACCTCTACCGCCTGAACCGGATCGACACCGACGCGATCCTCGACGCCGCCGCGGCGGCCCTGCTCGCGCGCGAGCGGCGCTGACCCGCGCGGGGATCGGCGTGCCACTGCGGCGCGATCCGCTCCCGCGAGGTCAGGCGCCGGCCCCGAGGAACACGGCCCCGGCCTCGACGAGCGCCTCGACCTCGGCCTCGCCGTAGCCGCACTCGGCGAGGAGTTCGCGCCCGTCCTCCCCGAGCGCCGGCGCCGGCCCGCCCGGCCGCACGTCGGCCGCGGAGAAGCGCATCGGCATCGCGACCGCCGGGCCGGCGAAGAGCCCCCGGTGGATAAACTGGGGCCAGCGGCGGGCCTCCTCGAGATCGAGCACCGGCGCGAAGGGCACGTTGGTCCCCTCGAAGCGCCTCGTCCAGCCGTCGCGCGTGTCGCTCGCGAAGAGGGAGGCGAGCCGCTCGCGCACCTCGTCGAAGCGCGCGACCCGTTCCGCGTGGACCAGCTCGCGCAGGTCGGCGAGACCGGCCACGTCGCAGAACGCCCGCCAGAAGTCGTCCTCGTAGACGATGCCGAGCGTGACGAAGCGGTCGTCGGCGGTCCGAAAGACGCCGTAGCAGGGGGCGACCGTCACGTTCGGCCTCTCGGCCGGCCGCCCCTCGGCGGCGAGTCGGGCGTGCTCGATGGCCGTCCAGGCCGCCACCCCATCGGTCATGGAGAGGTCGATGTACTGCCCCGGTCCGCCGGCCCGGCGGCCGACGAGGGCCGCGAGACAGGCCACCGCGGCGTACTGGCCCGCGGCGAGGTCCGAGACCAGGACGCCTGGCGGGTGCGGCGCGCCGCAGATGCGCGCGTCGAGGCCGAGGACGCCGCCGAGCGCCAGGTAGTTCACGTCGTGGGCCGGACGGTCGCGCTCGGGTCCGTCCTGGCCGAAGCCCGAGATCGAGCAGTAGACGAGGCCAGGGTTCAGCGCGGCGAGCGTCTCGTAGTCGGCCCCGAGCCGCGCGGCGACGCCCGGCCTGAAGCCCTCGAGGAAGAGATCGGCGCGGCGGACGAGCCGGTGGAGCACCTCCCGCGCCTCCTCGCGCTTGAGGTCGAGCGCGAGGCTCCGCTTCCCCCGGTTCACCTCGTCGAACATCGGCGCGTAGGCGCGAAGCGGGTCGCCCCGCGGCGCCTCCACCTTGACCACGTCGGCGCCGAGGTCGGCGAGCATCCGCGTGCAGTAGGGCCCCGGCATCTGGGTGGTGAGGTCGACCACCCGTATCCCGTCGAGCGGGCGGCGTCTCATAGGGTCTCGCCGAGGACGGCGTCGCGCTGGCGGGCGCGGTAGGCCTCGAGGCGGCTCGCCAGGGCCGGGTCCTCGAGCGCGAGGATGGCGGCGGCCAGGAGCGCGGCGTTCACGGCCCCGGCCTCGCCGATGGCGAGCGTCCCCACCGGGACGCCGCGCGGCATCTGAACGATCGACAGGAGCGAGTCGAGGCCCGACAGGGCCTTCGACTGGATCGGCACCCCGAGCACCGGCAGCGTCGTCTTCGACGCGACCATGCCCGGCAGGTGCGCCGCGCCGCCCGCGGCGGCGACGATGACCTTGAGCCCCCGCGAGGCCGCGGTGGCGGCGTACTCGAACATGAGGTCGGGGGTCCGGTGAGCCGAGACGACCCGCTTCTCGTACGGGACGCCGAGGGCGTCGAGGAGGTCGGCCGCGTGCCGCATCGTGTCCCAGTCGCTCCGGCTGCCCATGATGAGGCCGACGAGGGCCATGCTTCCTCCTGTGAGACGGTCAGAAGACGCGAAGGGCGTCGACGCTGTCGCGCTCGCGGCGGGTGAAGGCGCGGATGACGGCGAGGTCGCCGTGCTTCCGGCGAGCGGCGGCGAGCAGGTGGCCGACGACGGCGTCGCTCACCGCGGCCGGCCAGTCGGGCGTCGCAAGGCCGAGGCTCACCGCGAGGTCGTCGGTGTGGACGGTGATCTCCACCATGCGGGTGACCAGGTAGTCGTCGAGCCGCATGACGTGGCCGCCGGTGACGGCGACGAGCCGGTCCCGCGGCTCGGCCGGCAGCCGCGTCCGGAGCCGGGCGAGCACGGCGTCGACCGCCGCCACGAGCGCCGCGGGGCCGTCGGCGGCCAGCGCCTCCCCGCGCGCCCGGATCCCGACGTGCAGCGGGTCGGACAGGTCGCGCGTGGTCAGGACGGCCGGAAAGTAGGCGGCGGCCGGGATCGGCGGTCCCGACGGCGGCGGCGCGTCGAGGTACGACTCGACCACGAGGATCGCCCGCGCCAGGTGCCCGGCGAGTCCCCGCACGCTGAACTCCGCGAGCGCGCTCGGCGCGTCCCACCGCGCCGCCGTCTCGGGCGAGGCCAGGAGCCCTCGCGCGACGGCCGCCGCCTCGAACCAGGTCTCTCGCATGTCGCCCCCTCCCGAGCCGAGAGTCTAGCCGACGCGCCTTGACAGGGGAACCGCCGCCCCGCTACGCTTGCTCCTGCAATTCAGTTGCAATTGAGCCCGGAGGGTCCCGATGGCTCGTCATCCTCTCACCGCTTTCGCGGCCGCGGCGGTCCTGGCCGTCGCCGCGGGCGGGGCCGTCGCCGCCGACCCCGGCCGGGTCGACGTCGTCGCCACCGTCTACCCGCTCGCCGAGTGGGCCCAGCGGGTCGGCGGCGACGCGGTCGCCGTCACCAACCTGATCCCGGCGGGGAGCGACCCCCACGACTTCGAGCCGACACCCGCCGACCTGCGCCGCCTGCGCGAGGCCGACGTGGTGCTGACGCTCGGCCTCGGCTTCCAGCCGGCGATCGACCGGGCGCTGCGGACGGCGCCGCCTGGACAGGTCCGCCTGGTCGCGACCGAGGGGCTCCCGCTCCCTGGCGCCGCGGAGGGGGACGACGACCATGCGTCCGGCGGCCGGCACGACCACGGGGACGATCTCCCGGGTGACCCGCACGTCTGGCTCGACCCGGTCCTGGCGAAGTCGATCGTCGGCCGCATCGCCGACGCCCTCGGCGCCGCCGATCCAACCGGGGCGGCCGCCTACGCGGCCAACGCCCGCGCCTACCAGGAAAAGCTCGACGACCTCCATGCGCGCTACGCCCGGACGCTCGCGTCGTGCGCGCACCGGGACCTCGTGACCTCGCACGCCGCCTTCGGGTACCTCGCGGCGCGTTACGGCCTCCACCAGATGCCGATCCAGGGCCTCTCGCCCGAGGCCGAGCCGACGCCGCGCCGACTCGCCGAGCTGGCGGCGTTCGTCAGGCGCCGCGGCATCCGGTACGTCTTCACGGAGACCGTCGTCGACCCCAGGGTGGCCGAGACGCTCGCACGCGAGAGCGGCGCCGACACCCTCGTGCTGCACACGATCGAGACGCTGTCGCAGGCCGAGATCGCACGGGGCAAGACCTACCTCGGCGTCATGGAGGAGAACCTCCGCGCCCTGGCGACCGGCCTGGGGTGCCGGACGCCGTGAGCGTGACCGTGCCGGCGGCGCCGACCGATCGGGCCGCCCCCCTCGCCCGCCTGCGTGGGGTGTCGTTCGCCTACGGCGCGACCCCGGTGCTCGAGGACGTCTCGCTCGACATCGAGCCGAGGACGCTCGTCGGCGTGATCGGCCCCAACGGCTCGGGCAAGAGCACGCTCCTCAAGGTGATCGCCGGGCTCCTCGAGCCTTCGAGCGGCACGATCGAGCTGTTCGGGACGCCGATCGCCCGCTTCCGCGAGTGGTGGCGGGTCGGCTACGTGCCGCAGCGCCCTCGCCTGCTCGGCGTGACCGTGCCGGCCTCGGTGGAGGAGGTGGTTTCGGCCGGTCGCCTGGCCAGGCTCGGCCCGGTGCGCCGGCCGCGCGCGGCCGACCGGGCGGCCGTGCTCGACGCCATCGAGACGGTGGGGCTCTCGGATCGGCGCCGGCGTCCCATCGCCGAGCTGTCGGGCGGCCAGCAGCAGCGGGTCCTCATCGCGCGGGCGCTCGCGAGCGAGCCGCAGCTCCTGCTTCTCGACGAGGCGCTGGCCGGCGTCGACCTCGACACGCAGGAGGACCTCTACGCCCTCTTCCACCGCCTGACGCGCGAGCGCGACCTCGCAGTCGTCTTCGTCTCGCACGACGTCGGCGTGCTCGCCACGCAGGTCACCACCATGGCGTGCCTCAACCGCCGGCTCCTCTACTGGGGCTCGCCCGAGGCGCTGCGCGAGGGCGACCTCTTCGAGCAGCTCTACGGCGGCGCGAGCCTCTTCGCCCACACGCACCTGCACGCGCACGGGGACCCCGGTCCCCGGCCGAGGGCGTAAGGCGCCATGCCCGAGATCCTGCAGTACGACTTCATGCAGCGGGCGCTCGTCGGCGGAACGCTGATCGGGCTCCTCTGCCCCCTCATCGGGACGTTCCTCGTCCTGCGCGGCTACGCGCTGATCGGCGACGGCCTCGGTCACGTGGCCTTCGCCGGCGTCGGCACCGCCATGCTCGTCGGTCTCTACCCGCCGCTCCTGGCCGGCCTCTTCGCCGT
>DATCKS010000248.1:0-5268 GCA_036562265.1 Thermodesulfobacteriota bacterium
CCTCTACGAGGTGCAGAAGTTCATGTCGATGACCGACCACCTCCTGTCCTTCACGGTGCTCATCGTCAACGACCGGTTCTTCTCGTCGCTGCCAAAGGAGCAGCAGGACGCCATGACGGCCGCGGCGAAGGAGGCCATGGCCTTCCAGCGCGAGCACGCGAGGGCTCTGACGGACGACCTGGTCGCGAAGATGAAGGAGCGGGGCGTCGCGGTCAATACCCCCGACCTCGAGCCGTTCCGGAAGGCCGCTCGCCCGATCCACGCCGAGTACGTCGGCAAGAACTTCGGGCGCGACCTCTACGAGCTCGTCGTCGGCGCGAGGTAGCCGGATGAGCGGACCGGGACGCGCGATCACCAGGATCGAGGCGGCCGTCGGCCGGGCGGTCGAAGGAATCACCTGGGTCCTGACCGGCGTCCTGGTCCTGCTCGTGTCGGTCAACGTGTTCGCCCGGTACGCACTGGGGATCGGCTGGTTCTGGGCCGAGGAGGTGACCCGGCTCGTCTTCGTGTGGGTCGTCTTCCTCGGCTCGTACGTCGCCCTTCGCCGCAAGCAGCACGTGGCCATGGACTTCGTGGCGGCGCGCGTGCCTCGCCGCGCGCTGCCGGCCTTCCTCACCGTCACCCGCCTCTTCGTCCTGGCGTTCCTCGGCGTGGTGGCCTGGTCGGGCATCGAGCTGGTCCGCACGACGCTCGAGCTTGGACGCGTCACCCCCATCCTCGGCATCTCCGCCGCGTGGGGGTACCTCGGCGTCCCGGTCTCGGCGATCCTCATGTTCCTCGAGGTGCTCCGCGAGACGCTCGTAGGCGAGGTGCCGTCCACGTGAGCCTCCTGGTCCTCCTGCTCGCCTTCGGCGTCTTCCTGGCGGCCCGCGCGCAGATCGCCTTCGCCCTCGGGTTGGCCTCGCTCGTCTACCTGTTCCTCTTCATGCCCACGGTGTCGCCCGAGACGATCCCGCAACAGATGTACGCGGGGGCCGACTCGTTCGCGCTCACGGCCATCCCGTTCTTCGTGCTCGTCGGCGAGCTGATGAACACCGGCGGCATCTCGCGGCGCCTGGTGACTTTCTCGCACACGCTCGTCGGGCACCTGGCCGGCGGCATGGGCGTCGTCGAACTCCTGGCGAGCATGATCTTCGCCAGCTTCTCCGGATCGGCCGTGGCGAACGCCGCGGGCACCGGTGCCATCACCATCCCGGCCATGAAGCGCTCCGGCTACCCGAGCGGCATGGCCGCGGCGATCGAGTCGTCCTCGAGCAGCCTCGGCGCCATCATCCCGCCGAGTATCCCGATGGTGGTCTACGGCAGCATCGCCGGCGTGTCGGTGGGCGCCCTCTTCGTCGGCGGCTACGTCCCCGGCATCGTCATGGGACTCGGGCTCGCCGTCGTCATCGGCATCGTCGCGCGGCGGCGGGGTCTCCCCGTCGGCCGCCGGGCGACGGCACGCGAGGTGCTCGCGGCGGCCCGCGACGCCGGCCCCGCACTCCTGACGCCGGTCCTCATCATGGGGGGCATCCTCGGCGGGATCATGACGCCGACCGAGGCCGGCGCCGTCGGTGCGGTCTACGCGTTCCTCGTGGCGCGCTTCGTCCATCGGGAGATCAGTCTGCGCGATCTCCCGCGCGTCCTGCTCGCCACGGCCTGCACGACCGGCGTCGTCATGCTGGTCATGACCATCGCGACGCTCTTCGGCTGGATCCTGGCGTTCGAGCAGGTGCCGACCCGAATGGCCGAGGCGCTCCTCGGCGGCATCCGGAACCCGGCCGTCCTCACCGTCGGCGTCGTGCTCTTCCTGCTCGCCGTCGGCACCTTCATCGAGACCATCCCGGCCCTGATCATCCTCACGCCGGTCCTCGCCCCCATGGCGCAGGCCGCCGGCATCGACCCGGTCTTCTTCGGCGTGATCGTCTGCATCGCGCTCACGCTCGGCGTCGTCACACCCCCGGTCGGCGTCGTCCTCTTCGTCACCTCGAGCATCGCGAAGGCCACCCTCGAGGAGACGTCGCGGGCCATCGTCCCGTTCCTGGCCGTGCTGATCGGCGGCACGCTGGCCTTCGCGCTGATGCCGCAGGCGGTAACCTGGTTGCCGAGGCTTCTGGGCTACTAGGGGAGTCGCCCATGTCGACGACGCGACGGATCGCCGCCGACCTTTCGGTCGTGGCCTCCACCGAGGCACACCTCTTCGAGGAGATCTTCCAGTTCTTCAAGAGCCAGCTCGTTTCGGGGGTGCTGCGCCCGGGCGACCGGCTCCTGTCCGAGCGGGAACTCGCGACGCGGCTCGGGGTGAGCCGGACGAGTCTGCGAGAGGTCATGCGGGCCATGGCCCTCCTCGGCGTGGTGGAGATCAGGCCCGGGCAGGGCACGTTCGTGCGCTCGCCGGATGTCGGCGTGCTGCGGGACTTCTTCGGCGTCATGCTCGCCATGCAGCCGACCGTCTACGAGCACGTGCTCGAGGCGCGCATCGCCATCGAGTGCCACGCGATCCGGCTGGCCTGCACGAACGCGAGGCCCGAGGACGAGGCCCGCCTGCATCTCGCGCTCGACCGGATCCTCGAGACCGTCGAGGACCCCGATGTCGGCGCGGACGCCGACTTCGAGTTCCACGCGGCGATCGTCCAGGCGAGCCGCAACGCGGTCTTGCTTTTCGTCTACGAGGCCATCGAGACCCTCCTGCGCCGCAGCCACCACGAGCGGCGCGCGGCGATCATCGGCCGGCCGGACGTCCTCGTCACGCTGGGCGAGGCGCACCGGCGCGTGCTCGACGCCATCCTCGGCCGAGACCCCGACCGGGCCGAGGCGGTTCTCCGGGAGCATTTCGACCTGGCCCGAAACGCGCGAGGACGGACATGAGCGAACGGACAGGCACACGGATCGTCGTCGGCTCGGACCACGCCGGGTTCCCGCTGAAGGGGCACCTGATGGCGTTCCTGCGGCAGCGGGGCTACGAGGTGATCGATGTCGGGTCCTACGACCCGGCCCCGGTGGACTTCCCGGACATCGCCAGGCGCCTCGCCGAGAAGATCCTCGGGGGGGAGGCGGAGCGCGGCCTCATGGTCTGCGGCACCGGCGTGGGCGCCTCGATCGCCGCGAACAAGATTCCGGGCATCCGGGCGGCGGTCTGCCACGACGTCCACTCGGCCCACCAGAGCGTCGAGCACGACGACGTGAACGTCATGTGCATCGGGGCGCAGATCGTCGGGCCGTGGCTCGCCGTGGACCTGGTCGACGCCTTCGTCTCCGCCCGCTTCTCGGACGACCCCGACTGCCGGCGGCGCGTGGCGAAACTGCACGAGATGGACCGCTCGCTCGCGGCCAGGCGCGACGGATGATCGTCGTCTTCGGCTCGCTGAACGTCGACCTCATCATGCGGGTCGGCCGGCTGCCCGGGCCGGGCGAGACGGTGCTCTGCGAAGAGTACGTCGTGCGCCCGGGAGGCAAGGGCAACAACCAGGCCGTGGCGGCAGCCCGGGCCGGCCGGCCGGTCCGGCTCTTCGGCCGCGTCGGTCGCGACGACTTCGCGCGGATCCTCGTCGCGAGGCTCGCGGAGAACCAGGTGACGGCCGACGGCGTGACGCCGGCCGACCTGCCGACCGGCTGCGCCACCATCGTCGTCGACGACCGCGGCGAGAACGTCATCACCGTGGCGGCCGGCGCCAACCGGTCCGCGCGGGCCGACGACGTCCCGGACGCCGTTCTCGGACCTGACACGACGGTCGTCGTGCAGATGGAGGTGCCGCCCGCCGAGAACTGGCGGCTGCTCGAGCGGGCGCGCCGCGCCGGGGCCCGGACCGTCCTCAACACCGCCCCCGCGTCGCTCCTCACGGCCGAGGATGCAACCAGGCTGCCCGGCCTCGTCGACGTCCTCGTGGCCAACGAGGGTGAAGGCGCGCTCCTCGCGGCCCGGCTGGGGGCTTCCGCGTCCGCCGACGACCCGGTGCGCCTTGCCCGGAGCCTCGCCGAGCGTCTCGGGGGCGCGTGCGTGGTCACGCTCGGCAGCCGCGGGGCGGTGGCCGCGGAGCGGGGGGCCGCCTGGCGGGTCGGGGCGCTGCCGGTGCGGGTCGCCGACACCACGGGTGCCGGCGACACCTTCACCGGCGTCCTCGCCGCCGCCCTCGACGCCGGCAGCGACCTGCGGGAGGCGTTGCACCTGGCGAGCACGGCCGGCTCGCTCGCCTGCGAGGCGGTAGGCGCCCAGGAGAGCATGCCGGTCGCCGCCGCCATCGCCGCGCGCGCACGCGACCTCGCGGCGCCGGTCCCCGTCGAGTAGCGCGCCGGGACGTGATCCGCGGCGTCTATCGCTCCTGGCTCGGCAGGCCGAGGCGCGCCCCGGCGACCAGGCGCACGTCGTCGAGGTGCCCGGAGACCCGGTTGTCCGGGGTCCGGGCGTGCATGTGGGTGGTGCCGCCGGGCGGCGTGAAGACGCCCTGGTGCGACACCGAGTGGAAGCCGACGACTTCGAGGTCGACCTGCTCGAACGTGAAGCGGGCCTTGCAGGCCTCGTGGCGCCGGAGGTCGTGCGGGCCGTCCCCCTTGCGGTCGAGGACGTGGAGGCGCGCCTCGGCCGCGCGTCCCGTCACGACGAAGGGGAAGGGGGCCGCGGGGTCGAGACCGGCCGCGCGGGCCGCCTCGGGCAGGAAGGCCTCGAGGTCACGCTTCGCGCGGACGTGCGCGGGGATCGGGACCGTTCGCCAGGCCGGCACCTCGGCCCAGACGAGGAACGCCGCGCCCCCCTCGAGGCGATCGTCCACGACGATGCGCCCGTCCACCACGCGGGCGATCGAGGCGCGGCCGCCCAGAACGGTGACCTCGCCCCGGAGGGCCGCAAGCGGACCGACCGCGCAGAGGTACGGCCGGCCGGCCAGCGAGGCGAGGTCGATGCGCGCCTCGACCCGACCCTCCTCGGCGGTCTCGCGCTGGCTCCCCACGAACCGTACCGTCATCCCGCCGCTCCTCCGCCGTCTTCCGCCCCGATCGCGAGCCGAAAGCCGACCAGTGTGGCAACCGCCGCGGTCCCGGTCAACTCGACCGGAACGCTGTTTTCCGGAAAGAGGGGACCTGGGCCCGGCGTGGAGGGGCGGGCTGCGGGTGGACGCCGGCCCGTGCCCTCGTTAAGCTCGCGTGGACGCGGAGCGGCCGCGTCGCGCAGGGCGGATCGCTCGCACGCAGCGTGGCGTGCGCCCCAACTCTTCCAAGTCCGGTTTCAGCCAGAGGGACCTCCGATGACGGAACGATCCATGCTCGCCCAGGCGCTGACGCGCCTCGACGAGGCGG
>DATCKS010000313.1:0-5208 GCA_036562265.1 Thermodesulfobacteriota bacterium
CCGCGTCTGCCACGGGCCCGACGGCCGCGGCAACCCGGCCGCCGCCGCGACCCTCGGCGTGACGCCGGCCGACCTCGCCTCGATCCACACGCGGCTCCACACGCCCGGGGACCACTTCTGGTGGATCACCAACGGCGTCAGGCCGACCGACGGCGCCGGTCTCGCCGTCTGCGAGACGCCGGGGGCGCCTTTGCCCGGCGCCCCGCCCGTCATCCGGAGCGAACTCAGCATGCCGGCCTTCGGCACGCGCCTCCCCGAGGCGGCACGGTGGGACCTCGTGCACGCGGTCCGGTTCCTCGGCGACGTCGTGGCGGCCGAGCGGCTCGGCCCCGTCCCCGCGGCCGAGGCGACGGTTCGGGCGCCGGCGCTCGGGCTCCCGGAGGGCCGGGCGGCGCTCGTCGCGATCCTGCCAGGCGGCAGCGGCGACGCGCGGCGTGCGGCGCTCGAGCGGCTCGCCCCGACGCTCAGCGAGGCCGGCGTCGACGTCGTCCTGCCGCAGGACCCCGAGACGGCCGACCTGTACGCGCGGCTCGGGGGGAGCGGCACGGGACCGGTGGAGTTCCTCGTGGACGCGCAGGGCTTCGTGCGCGCGCGCTGGCGGCCCGGCGAGACCCCCTCGTGGGACGACCCCGAACGGCTCGTCGCCTTCGCGCGAGCCACACGGGGTCAGGCCTTTCCATTTTCCGTGGGGTCAGGCCTTTCCATTTTCCCGGCCGGGTCCGGCCGGACGGGGGGCTCCTAGCGGCTGGTGCGGAGGGCCCGCTTCTCCTCGGCCCGCTCGAGGGCGAGCGAGATCAGGCGGTCGATCAGCGCCGGGTAGGAGAGCCCCGACGCCTGCCAGAGCTTCGGGTACATCGACGTCCGCGTGAAGCCGGGCATCGTGTTGAGTTCGTTCAGGTAGACCCGCCCGGTGCGCCTGTCCATGAAGAAGTCCACCCGCGCGAGTCCGGCGCAGTCGAGCGCCAGGAAGGCGCGCCTGGCCATGTCGCGCAGCGACTCGGCCGTCCGGGCGGGGATGTCGGCCGGAATCACCACGTCGGTGAGGTTGGGCGTGTACTTGGCCTCGTAGTCGTAGAACTCCCGCTTCGGCACCACCTCGCCGACCACCGAGACCTCGGGCTCGTCGTTGCCGAGCACCGCGCACTCGAGCTCGCGCACGTCGAGCCCCTCCTCGACGATGACGGTCCGGTCGTACTCGAAGGCGAGCGCCACGGCCGCCTCGAGGTCCTGCGGCCGCTTCACCTTGGTGATGCCGACCGAGGAGCCGGCGTTGGCCGGCTTCACGAAGACGGGGAAGCCGAGGAGGTCGGCGACCTGGTCGAGCAGCTCGCCGCGGCGGGTGCGCCAGTCGCGGCCGCGGAGGGCCACGTAGGGCACGAGCGGCAGCCCCGCGTGCTGGAAGAGCCGCTTCATGGTGAGCTTGTCCATGCCGACGGCCGAGCCGAGGACGCCCGACCCGACGTACGGCAGCCCCGCCAGCTCCAGGAGCCCCTGCACGGTGCCGTCCTCGCCGTAGGTGCCGTGGAGGACCGGGAAGACGACGTCGATCTTCTCGGGCGCCACCTGGGCCTCCGCCACCGCCGGGTCCGGCATCCGGATGAGCCCCGGCGCCGTGGGGTCGCCCGCGAGGATGGCCGTCCGGTTGTCGCCGTTCGGGTGCCCCGACCGCAGGGCCGCGAGCGGGTCGCCGGCCGTGATCCAGCGCCCCTCGCGCGTGATGCCGATCGGCAGGACGTCGTACTTCGCGCGGTCGATCGCCTCGAGGACCGAGGCGGCGGAGTCGAGCGAGACCTCGTGCTCGCCGGACCGGCCGCCGAAGAGAACGGCGACTGTGAGCTTGCGCATCGTGGGGACCCGGACCTCCCTGGCGCTGCCGCGCCGACGTTAAGAAGGGGCCTTCCTAGCACGCCCCCGCGGCCCGGGACAAGGACTTTCTGCCCGGCGTGAGGCGCGGCCCGCGGCCCTGTTCTACCGGAGCGCCGACTCCAGGTCTCGCCAGAGGTCCTCGACGCCCTCGATGCCGACCGAGAGCCGGATGAGCCCGTCGCCGATCCCGAGGGCCCGGCGCGCGTCGGCCGGAAGCGGCCGATGCGAGGTCGATGCCGGATGCGAGGTGGTGGTTGCCACCCCTCCGAGCGAGGGGGCGAGCCGGATGAGGGTAAGCCGCCCCAGGACCCGATCGGCCCCCTCCCGACCGCCCCGCACCTCGAAGGCGAGCATGGCGCCGAAGCCGCCCGAGAGGAGCGCGCGCGCCCGCGCGTGCTGCGCGTGACCCGGCAGACCCGGGTAGTGCACCGCTGCGACCGACGGGTGCCCCGCGAGCCGCGCCGCCAGCTCGGCCGCGTTGGCCGCGGCCCGTTCGGCCCTGAGCGGCAACGTCCGGAGGCCCCTGAGGGCGAGCCAGGCGTCGAAGGCCGACAGGGTCGGCCCGAGCCGCACCGCCGTCGCCCGGATCCGGGCCGCCAGGGCCGGCGCCGCCACCGCCAGGCCGCCCCCCACGTCGTCGTGGCCCGAGAGCATCTTCGCCGTGGAGTGGACCACCACGTCCGCGCCCCGCGCGAGCGGCCGGCAGTGGATCGGCGTCGCGAACGTGTTGTCCACGACCAGGGCCGCCCCTCGCGCCCGGGCGACGCGGGCCGCCCCCTCGAGGTCGGCCACCCGGACCAGCGGGTTCGACAGCGTCTCGACGAGGACGAGGCGCGTCGTCGGCCGGAAGGCCGCCTCGAGCGCCGCCGCGTCGGTCGCGTCCACGAAGGTCGTCTCGATCCCGAGCCTCGCCCCCTCCTCTTCCAGGAGGGCGCGCGTCACCCCGTAGAGGTCCGACTGCGCCACCACGTGGTCGCCCGCGCGGCAGAGGGCGAAGAGCACCGCCGCGATCGCCCCCATCCCCGACGCCGCCGCCACCCCCTCGGGCGGCTCCGGCGCGCCGTGCCCCTCGAGCGCCGCCACCGCCGCCGCAAGCGCCGCCTGGTTCGGGCCGCCGTTGCGGTAGTAGATGTAGCCCGGCGCACGCCCCTCGTAGAGGTCGTCGATCTGCCCGAGCCCCTCGAACTCGTGCACCGCCGCCGGGACGATGGGCGGCGCGTGAGGCCGCGTGACCGAGGGGACCGCCTCCCGCCCCGCGTGGACCGCCGTCGTGTCGAGATCGCCCATGGCCGATAGAATAGCCCGTTGGAGGTCCGCTCGATGCCGCTCGTGCCGCCCACCCTCGACGACGTCAAGGCCGCGCGCCCGGTCGTGTCCCGCCACATCCGCCCGACGCCGCTCCTCAGACCCGCGCCTCTCGCCGAGCGTCTCGGCTTCGACGTCGCCCTCAAGTGCGAGACGTTCAACCCGACCGGCGCCTTCAAGGTGCGCGGCGGCGTCTACCTCGCCTCGCGCCTCTCCGACGAC
This sequence comes from Thermodesulfobacteriota bacterium, assembly GCA_036562265.1. Lineage (GTDB taxonomy): Bacteria > DASVDK01 > DASVDK01 > DASVDK01 > DASVDK01 > DASVDK01. The sequence goes on from DATCKS010000313.1 coordinate 3,394, forward strand.
GAGCGGCGCCGCGGCCTCATCGCCTCCTCCCCCGGCAACCACGGGCAGTCAATCGCCTTCGGCGCCCGCCTCTTCGGTACCCGCGCCACCATCTACGCCCCGGTCGGTGCCAACCCCCTCAAGGTCGCCGCCATGCGCGCCCTCGGCGCCGAGGTGGTCGAGGTCGGCCGCGACTTCGACGAGGCGCGCGAGGCCGCCGAGCGGGCCGCCCGGGAGACCGGCGCCCGCTACGTCCACTCCGCCAACGAGCCCGACCTCATCGCCGGCGTCGGCACCTACGCCCTCGAGATCCTCGACGAGATGCCCGACCTCGACGCCGTCATCGTCCCGGTCGGCGGCGGCAGCGGCCTTTGCGGCACCGCCATCGTCATGAAGGCCGTCAACCCGAGGATCCGCGTGATCGGCGTCCAGGCCGAGGCAATGCCCGCCGTCTACCAGTCCTGGAAGGCCCGCCGCCTCCTCGCCCTCGAAGGGGGCCGCACCTTCGCCGACGGCCTCGCCACCCGTGTCGCCTTCGAGCTGACGCACGAGATCTACTGCCGCCTCGTCGACGACATCCGCCTCGTCTCCGAGGACGACATGCGCCGCGCCATCGGCGAGCTTCTCGAGACCGCCCACGTCCTCGCCGAGGGGGCCGGCGCCGCCCCCCTCGCCGCCGCGCGCCAGCTCGCTCCCGAGCTTCGGGGGAAGAAGGTTGCCCTCGTCGTGAGCGGCGGCAACCTCACCCTCGACACCCTCCGCTGGGCCCTCGCCGTGGACGAGCCGCCCGGGGAGCGCCCCTCGTGATCGACCTCGCCCGCGCCCGACGCGACACCCCCGGCTGCGAGACCGTCCTCCACTTCAACAACGCCGGCGCCTCCCTCATGCCCCGCCCCGTCCTCGACGCCGTCGTGCGCCACCTCGAACTCGAGGCCCGCATCGGCGGCTACGAGGCCGCCGACCAGCGGCAGCCGCAGATCGACGCCGTCTACGCCTCCGCCGCGCGGCTCGTCGGCGCCTCCGCCGACGAGATCGCCCTCGTCGAGAGCGCCACCCGCGCCTGGCAGATGGCCTTCTACTCCCTCCCCCTTCGCCCCGGCGACCGCATCCTCACCGGCATGAACGAGTACGGGAGCAACTACATCGCCTTCCTCCAGCAGGCCCGCCGCACCGGCTGCGTCGTCGACGTCGTGCCGAACGACGAGCACGGCCGCCTCTCCGTCGACGCCCTCGAGCGGATGCTCGACGAGCGCGTCAGGCTCGTCGCCGTCACCCACGTCCCCACCAACGGCGGCCTCGTCAACCCCGCCGCCGACATCGGCCGCGTCGTCCGCGACGCCCGCGCGCGGGGACTCGACGTCCTCTACCTCCTCGACGCCTGCCAGTCCGTCGGCCAGATGCCCATCGACGTCGCCGCCATCGGCTGCGACATGCTCTCCGCCACCGGCCGCAAGTTCCTCCGCGCCCCCCGCGGCACCGGCTTCCTGTACGTGCGGCGCGACCTCATCCCCCGGCTCGAACCCTTCGTCCTCGACGACGAATCCGCCCACTGGACCGCCCGGGACCGCTACGAGGTCCGGCCCGACGCCCGCCGCTTCGAGAGCTTCGAGCGCAGCATCGCCGGCATCCTCGGCCTCGGCGCCGCCATCGACTACGCCATGAGCTGGGGCGTGCATGTCACGTACGCCCGCCTCGCCGCCCTCGCCGTCAGCCTCCGGAACCTCCTCGCCGAGATCCCCGGTGTCGTCGTGCGCGACCTCGGCCTCGAGCGCTGCGGCATCGTCACGTTCACCGCCGATGGGCACTCCCCCGACGAGATCCGCCGCGCCCTTGCCG
>DATCKS010000262.1:0-1827 GCA_036562265.1 Thermodesulfobacteriota bacterium
ACCATCACCACGGTCCGCATGATCACCCGCAAGCCGGTGCGCGGCCTCGCCGGCGCCCCCTACCTGGTCGAGAAAGGGATCGACCTCGAGGCGCTCACCGAGCCGCGGCTCGTGTTCGAGGGGACCGCACGGGAGGGGGCCCTCGGCTTCCCGGCGAACGTCAACGTGGCGGCGGCGCTCGGGCTCGCAGGGATCGGTCCGGACCGGACGCGGCTCGAGATCTGGGCCGACCCGACGCTCGACCGCAACACCCACCGCATCGAGGTCGAGTCGGACTCGGCGACTTTCAGCATGACCATCGCCAACGTCCCCTCCAACGACAACCCCCGCACCGGCCGGATCACCGCCCTCAGCGTCATCGCCGCCCTCCGGAAGCTCCGCAGCCCCCTCAGAATCGGGACCTGAGTGAGCGGACGGGGTCAGGCCTTTCCATTTTCCATGGGGTCAGGCCTTTCCATTTTCCTGGCCGCCCTGACCCCGAACTGTCGGGACCGGGCGCGCCGTCCCCCGGCGCTTCGGCGCTATCCTGGGCTCGCATGACGAGCGATCACGATGCCCTCGCGGCTGGCCGCGAGGCCCTCGAGCGGGGGGCGTGGAGCGACGCGCGGCGCCACTTCGAGGCGGCGCTGGCGTTCGGCGGCGAGACGCCCGAGACGCTGGAAGGGCTCGGGATGGCGGCCTGGTGGCTCCAGGACGGCCAGGCCACGCTCGACGCCCGCGAGCGGGCCTACCGGCTCTACCACGAGGCGGGCGACCGGGTCGGCGCGGCGCGCATGGCGTCGTGGCTCGCCGACGACCACGCCTGGTTCCGGGCAGAGCCAGCTGTGGCCGCCGGGTGGCTGCAGCGGGGCTACCGGTTCCTCGAGGGCCTTCCTCCCACGGCCGAACTCGGCTGGTGCCACGTTCGCGACGGCGAGATCGCGTTCCTCTACCATCGCGACCTCGCCGCCGCGCGTCGGCACGGCCGGCAGGCGGTGGAGGTCGGCCGCGCCATCGGCAGCCTCGACGTGGAGATGCACGGTCTCGCGCTCGAAGGGCTTGCGCTCGTCGCCGCCGGAGAGGTCGCCCCGGGCCTCCGGGCGCTCGACGAGGCCTCGGCGGCCGCAATCGGTCGCGAGATGCGCGACCCGGTCGCCATCGCGAGCGTCTGCTGCTACCTCATCGCGGCGTGCGAGCGGGTTCGGGACTTCGGACGGGCGGCGCAGTGGTGCGCCCGCGTGCGCGACTTCTGCGAGCGGTGGCGGTTCGCCTGGATCCTCACCTACTGCCGCCTCCACCACGCGGCCATCCTCGTCTGGCGCGGCGCCTTCCCCGAGGCGGAGGCCGAGCTCTCGGCGGCGATCGACGAGCTCACGGCGACTCGTCCGCCGATCGCGGTGGAGGGGATCGTCAGGCTCGCCGAGCTGCGGCGCCGGCAGGGCCGGCTCGACGAGGCCGAGGCGCTCTTCGCGCAGGCGGACGCCCACCCGCTGGCGCTCCTCGGGCAGGCGGCGCTGGCCCTCGACCGGGGGGATCCCGCGGCCGCGGCGGCGCTCGCGGACCGTCTGCTCAGGCGACTCCCGGCCGGCGACCGGACCGGTCGCGTCCCGGCGCTCGAAGCGGCCGTCGTGGCCCACGCGGCGCGCGGCGACGTCGAGGCGCTTCGCCCCCACCTCGCGGAACTCGAGGCGATCGCTCGTGACGTCGACACCGCACCCGTGCGTGCGGCCCTGGCCTTCGCGAAGGGGACGGCCGCAACCGCCGCCGGTCACCACGACTCGGCCCGCCGATGCTTCGAGGACGCCGCCGACCTCTACCGCGCCTCGGGGGCGACCTTCGAGGCGGCGC
>DATCKS010000290.1:0-2603 GCA_036562265.1 Thermodesulfobacteriota bacterium
GAGTGAGCAGACGACTTCGAATCGTGGCGGCGCTCGCCGCCGGGCTCGTCCTTTTCACGGGCCTCGCGGCCGGGCCGGCCGCCGCCGCCGACTGGCCGACTCGGCCGATCACGATCCTCGTCGCCTTCAACGCGGGCGGCAGCGTCGACCGCATGGCCAGGGGGCTCGCGCCCTACCTGTCGGCCGAACTCGGCAAGCCGGTCACGGTCGTGAACCGGCCGGGCGCGGGCGGCCAGGCCGGCACCACGTGGTTCCTCGCGCAGCCGCACGACGGCCACACGCTGATGGTCTCGCCGGCCACCCCCTACCTCGCCACGAACATCCTGATCACCGGGGCGAAGTACACGCTGGACGACTTCGCCTTCGTCAACGCGCAGTGGATCGACTACGCGTTCCTCGCGGTGCCGAAGGACCGGCCGTACCGGTCGCTCAAGGACCTCGTCGACGCGATCCGGGCGAACCCCGGGAAGGTGTCGACCGGCGTGACCTTCGGCTCCGCCGGCCACGTCAGCACCCTGGTGCTGCTCGAGGCGCTCGGGCTGCCGCACGACGCGGTCCGCATCGTCACGTTCGACGGCGGGGGGCCGCTGCGCACGGCGCTGGCCGGCGGGCACGTCGACTTCTCGATCCAGCAGGCCGAGGGGGCCGAGACGATCAAGGACTTCGTCCGCCCGCTCGCCGTCCTCCTCGACGAGCGGACGCCCGACTGGGACGCCCCCACGATCAACGAGGCGCTCGAGCCCTACGGCGTCACCGTTCCGGTCGTGAGCGGCTCGGTGCGCGCGCTCGTCGCTCCGGCCGGCTTCAAGGCGAAGGACCCCAAGGGCTTCCAGCGGCTCGTCGACGCCTACAAGAAGGTGCTCGCGAACCCGGAATTCCAGGCCTGGCTCAAGACGAACGGGATGGACGGCGTCTGGCTCGGGCCGGAGCGGACGACCGAGATCATCAAGGCCAACTTCGAGGTGCTCCGGAAGTACCAGCACCTGCTGAAGGACTGAGCCGGGCCGCGGGCGCGCTGCGGCCCGGCGCCTCAGAACTCGAACTGGAGCCCCACGCCGACGGTCTCGATCTTCTCGTGGAGGAACTGCCCGTAGGGGCTGGCGCCGCGCATGTAGTGGAGGAGCAGCCGGACGCGGCGCCCCCCTCCGGGGGCCGACCACTCGACCCCCGCCACGAGGCTCGCGTTCACGTTCCACTTCCGCTCCTCGACGGACGTGAAGTCGGCGCCGAAGACCGGCACCAGGCGAGTCCCTTTCAGCCAGGCCCAGGGCCGGAAGCCGCCGCCGCGTAGCTCGAGGCCCCACTGCACGGCCCACGGGTCGATGTCGGGGTCGCCGCTGTCGCGCACCACGGCGCCGCCGCCGGCGTAGAGCCGCCACCAACGCCCCTCCACCGATCCGAGCAGGTCGACCGCCTCGAAGCTCAGGTCCTCGCGCTCCACCTCGGGCGTGTTCAGCAGGAACTCGTCGCCGAGGTGGCTGCTCTGGTGGTAGACGCGGAGCCGACCCGACAGCGGGCCGCGGCGCGCCGTGAGCTGCGGGCCGACGAGGAAGTCGGTGTTCAACAGGTCGGCGGAGGCGGCGCTGAGGTTGAACTGCGAGAAGATCGCGCCGAAGACGCCGACCTGGACCCCGTCGCAACTGCCGCGTCGGCGCCGCCCCCAGAGACCGAAGCCGCCGCCCAGCCCGACGAGCCCGGCGTCGATCGTCCGCCCCTCCCCTTCCGCCGGCACCCCCGCGCCGCGGAAGCGCATCCGCGCGTACGTGGCGAAGAGGCGCGGCTGCCTCGGGTCCGCGAGGAGCGGCCGGAAGAGGTCGTCCTCGGGAAGGTACACGGTCACCGCTCGCCCGCCCGACCCGTCCGGCGCCGCCGCGCTCGCCGGGACCTCGGCCGGGTAGCGACAGTCCACGTGAACGGCGGCCGCCTCGTTGCCCGCCTCGCCGGCCCGAGCGGGCGCGGCCACGAGGACCACCGCAGCCGCGAGGCCGCCCATCCGCCACCGCCGTGTCGTCACGCCATCGCCCGCCACGCCGAGGCCGCGGCGCAAGTGGAGTGCCATCGCGGGCCAAGGAGCCGCCGCCCTCGACGCCGTTCGCGATCGCAACAGCGGCTGGCGCGGGGTGAAACGGCAAGGATCGTCCGCCGCCGCCCGCCGATGCGCCGCGGGACGGCCGGCGCCGAACGGCAACGTCTCGATTCCACGTCCCTTTCCGGATCGCGCGTCCCCCGATGCCCCCGCGCCGAACGGGGCCCGGTCCGCGTCGTGCAGAGCAACCGGCGGAGATGCCGGACCGACCGCCGCGCGCTGGCGGCGAACCGACGGCGAGGCCGCGGGGTCCGGACGAGGGCCGATCGTGGACGACGTGGCACGACTCCTGACCAGCTACGGGGCGCCGGTCTTCTTCGCGGGGGTGCTCGCCGATCAGCTCGGCGCGCCGCTGCCCGGACTCCTCCTGCTCCTCGCCGCCGGCGCGCTCGGCGAGGCGGGGCTCTTGCATCCGGCCGGCGCCTTCGGCCTGGCGGTCGCCGCCGCGATGCTCGCGAACCTCCTCTGGTTCGAGGTCGGCCGCCGCCACGGGCAGCGGGTGCTCGCACTCGTCTGC
>DATCKS010000300.1:0-2553 GCA_036562265.1 Thermodesulfobacteriota bacterium
GGCCGCCCGGGACCTCGACGGGTTCGGCGGCGAGCGTCCGGCCCTCGGTCGCCGGGATGCCCCGCTCGCCGCTGCCGGCGAGGCCGAACTGCACCTCGGTCTGAGCGGTCTGGACGACCATGTCGCCGATCGCGAACTCGCCGCGCGGCGACGAGGTGGCGACGCAGCCGGTGCCGAAGACCGTCGGCCCGCTCTCGATCATCTCCGGCGCGTCGACCGGGCAGTGGCTGAACGGCGTGAACGGCTCGGCCAGCTTCGCCGCCCACGCGGAGCCGGCGGGCAGGACGACGGCGGCGGCGCAGGCGGCCACGACGGCGACGCGACGCCGCCACGGCACCGCCGCTCGGAAGCGCGAGTCACTCATACGATCCCTCCCCCTCTGGGGGCCCGCCGCGCAAGGCAGGGCCCCAGGTTCCGATGGTTACCGCTGCTTGAAGACGGCCACGGCCACTTGGGGCCACGGCATCCCGCCGGCGGGGAGCCTATCCCGGCGCTCGACGGAGCGTCAAAGGGGAGCCGGCGGCGGCCGGGACCCCGCGCGAGCCCTCACGCGAGCGTCGAGCCGCACCCGGTGCAGGTCCCCTCGGCGCGGCCCGGCTCGCGGCGCATCTCCGCGCCGCAGAGCGGGCACGCGGCCGAGCCGGCGACGGCGAGGCCCTCCCACACGCCCGCAAGCTTCGCTCCGAGCGTCAGCCCCGTCGCTCCGGTCCCCGACGGGCCTGCCGACGCGGGCGCCGTCGGGGTAGGTCGGGCGCCGTGATGACGGCGCGACGGATCGAACAGCCTTCCCTGCCGCGGCATCCGGCCCCGGCGGGCGCCGAGGGTTGCCGCGGCCGCGCTCACGAGACCCTCCGGAAGACGCCGACGACGCGCCCGAGGATCGCGACGTCGCGGCTGCGGATCGGCTCGTAGTCGTCGTTCTCGGGCTGGAGGCGGATGTGGTCCTCCTCCTTGAAGAAGCGCTTGACGGTCGCCTCGTCGCCGACGAGCGCGACGACGATGTCGCCGTCCTCCGCCGTGTCCTGCGAGCTCACGACGACGAAGTCGCCCTCGAGGATGCCCGCGTCCTTCATCGAGTCGCCGCGGACGCGGAGGATGAAGTCCCCCTCCTCCCCGCCGATGAGCGACGGGACCTCGACGTACTCCTCGATGTTCTCCTCGGCGAGCACCGGCTGGCCGGCCGCGACCTGGCCGACGAGCGGAAGGCCGCCCGGCGAGACCGCCTTCTTCGCCTTGTCGACGAGGATCTCGATCGCGCGCGGCTTGCTCGGGTCGCGGCGGAGCAGCCCGATCTTCTCGAGGTTCGCCAGGTGGGCGTGGACGGTCGAGGACGACGTCAGCCCGATGGCGCGGCCGATGTCGCGCACCGTGGGCGGGTAGCCGTGCTCCTGGGAGTAGCGCCGGATGAACTCGAAGATCTCCTGCTGGCGCTTCGTGAGGTTCAGCTCGACCATCCCGAACGCCTCCTGCGCGAATGCGGAACGAACATGTGTTCGCATGCTACCGGGGGTCCCGGACGGACTCAAGACCGAGCCTCGGCAACCGAAGATCATGACCGAGGTTGGGACTGGTCACACGCGCCAGCGTGGCTATAATCCCAGCCGCATCACGCGCCTGTGGCGGAATTGGTAGACGCGCAAGGTTGAGGGCCTTGTGGGCCGTAAGGCCCGTGGGAGTTCGAATCTCCCTGGGCGCACTGGAGAAGCCCCCGCCGCCGCGGGGGTTTCGTCGTGCTTGGTGGCGGGTTGCGGTGCTCCGCCGGCTGCGGGGTTCCGGGGCCGAGGGAGCGATGAGGGGGTGGCCGGCGTGGCTCGGTGCTCGCCTGGTGCGCGCCGGTGCTCCCGGTGGTTGAGGGGATGGCCCCGGCTGACGGGAAGCGTCCTGCCCTGCACCGACATAGCCCGGTCAACCCAGGGCGCTTCGGCCGGCAGACGGGCGGCCTCCCGCGTTTGCGCGCCCGCGCGCGGGGAACCCTGCCGCCCTGGACCGCAAGCGACCGAAAGGAGCCCAGATGGCGGCGAAGCAGAAGCGCGGCGGCGGCAGCGGTAGCACGCAGCTCTCGCGCTGGGAGCCGTTCCGCGAGATCCAGGAGATGCGCGACCGGATGGAGCGGCTCATGCAGGCCTTCTGGAGCGGGATGCCGGCGCCCGACGGGGACGCCTGGTCGCCGATCGCCGACATCGAGGAGACGAAGGACGCCTGGCTCGTCAAGGCCGAGCTGCCGGGCGTGAAGCCTGGCGACATCAAGGTCGAGATCCGCGACCACACGCTCGAGATCTCGGGCGAGCGCAAGGAGGAGGAGCAGCGCGAGGGCGAGGTGCGCCGGCAGATGCGGCGGATGGGTCGCTTCGAGTACCGGGCCACCCTGCCGCCGGAGGCCGACACCGAGCACGTGGACGCCTCGCTCGACGCCGGGGTGCTGACCGTCCGGGTGCCGCGCACCGAGGCGCCCAAGCCGCGGCAGATCCCGATCAAGGCCGGCTGAGCCCGCGCGGGCGGCCCGTCGCCGGCGGCGAGTCCCGCGCCCGCAGCGGGCGTCTCCCGGACCCTGAC
>DATCKS010000305.1:0-12914 GCA_036562265.1 Thermodesulfobacteriota bacterium
GTCAGGCGCAGCCAGTCGCCGTGCCGCCACACGCCCGGGTAGCGGTCGAAGTACGCGGCCCGGTAGTGGGAGCCGTCGGGGTCGTTCCAGAAGCCGGTCGGCATGGAGGGCATGGGGGCGGTGAGGACCAGCTCTCCCAGCGAGCCGACCACCGGGCGGCCCGCCTCGTCGAAGGCCTCCACGCGGGCGCCGAGGCCGCGGCACTGGATCTCGCCGGCCCTGACCGGCAGGAGCGGGCAGGAGAGCACGAACGCGGTGCAGACGTCGGTGCCGCCGCTCACCGAGCCGAGGAGGAGGTCGCGCTTGACTTCCTCGTAGACCCAGCGGAAGCCCTCGGGCGGCAGCGGCGCACCGGTCGATCCGACGCCGCGCAGCGCCGTGAGATCGGCCTCCCGGGCCGGCGCGACGCCGGCCTTCATGCAGGCGAGGATGTACGGCGCGCTCGTGCCGAAGTAGGTCATCCCGCTGCGGCCGGCGAACCGCCAGAGCGCCCCGAGGTCGGGGTATCCGGGGCTGCCGTCGTAGAGCAGGACCGTCGAGCCGACGAGGAGCCCGCCGATGAGGAAGTTCCACATCATCCAGCCGGTCGTGGTGAACCAGAAGAACCGGTCCTCGGGGCGGAGGTCGAGGTGGAGCGCGAGCGCCTTGAGGTGCTCGAGGACGATGCCGCCGTGCCCCTGCACGATCCCCTTCGGCAGGCCCGTCGTCCCCGAGGAGTAGAGGATCCAGAGCGGGTGGTCGAAGGGGACGGGGGTAAGGTCGAGCGAGCCGCGCGCCGCGAGGAGGTCGCTCCAGCGGACGGTCCCCGGAAAGCGGCTCCCCGCGCGGGGGTCGAGGTAGGGGACCAGCACGGTCCGCTCGACCGAGGGGAGGCCCCGGCGGATCTCGGCCACCGCCTCGGCGCGGTCGTGCGCCTTGCCGCCGTACCGGTAGCCGTCCACGACGAGAAGGACGCGGGGGGCGATCTGCGCGAAGCGCTCGACGACGCTGCGCACGCCGAACTCGGGCGGGCAGGAGGACCAGACGGCGCCGAGGCTCGCCGTGGCGAGGAAGGCCACGACCGCCTCGGGGATGTTCGGCAGGTAGGCGGCGACGCGATCGCCCCGGCGCACCCCCAGGTCGGAGAGCGCGGCCGCCACGGAGGCCACCTGATCCGTCAGTTCGGCGTAGGTGAGGGTGGCGGAGAGGCCGTCCTCCCGCTCGAAGTACAGCGCCGGGTGGGCGTCCCGGCGGCGCAGGGCGTGCTCGGCGTAGTTCAGGGTCGCCCCCGGGAACCACCGGACGCCCGGCATGGTCTCGCCGTCCAGCACGCGGGTGGGCGGCGCGTGGAACCGGACCCCGAAGAACTCGGCCACCGACCCCCAGAAGGCCTCGAGGTCCCGAACCGACCAGGCCCAGGCCTCCTCGTACGAGGCGTGCCGGATCCCCTTCGTCTCGCCGAGCCACGAGAGGTAGGCCGCCAGCCTCGACCTCCCCGCGGCCTCGGCCGAGGGCTCCCAGAGGAGCGTCCCCTCGGGCGTCGCGTACGGGCTCGCCGTCGAGTCGTCCATCGCCATATCGCCTCCCGTCCGGAGGATATCAGAAGCGCTCGGCAGGTGGGGGCCAGGGCCCCGGGTGCCGGGCCGCGCCGGCTCCGGCCGGCCACCGGCCCCAGGGAAGGGGACCCGGGCCCCGAACGCCGGCCGGCCCGTGATGTGGCCCACGAACGGGAACCCAGGATTCGCTTCGCAGATTACCAAAGCATGTGGTTACCGATATACCGACTCAACGATTTGTTGACCTCGCGCGAGCCGTCGGCGTAGAGTCGGTGCGGGTGATATGTCGCTGCACGATAGGTGCGGTCACATGGCCCGGCCCTGGCGACCCGAATCGTTTGACCCGAACGATTCCGGGCCGCGGCCCGGACAGACGGCGAGGGCCCCATGCCCCAGCGCGTCCTGGTTGTGGAAGACGACCCCGACACGGCGGCCCTTCTGTCGCTCCTGATCAGGACCGAAGGGTACGAGGCGCACGTGGTTGCCACGCTGCACGACGCCCGTGCCGCGCTCGCCGATGTCGCACCGGCGCTCGTCGTGCTGGACCTCGTCCTGCCCGACGGCGACGGCCTGGCGCTCTGCGCGGACCTCCGGGGGCGCAGGCCCATGGTGCCGTTCGTCGTCCTGACCGCCCGCGTCGACGCGTCGACGCGGGCCGCCTCGCTCGCGGCCGGCTGCACGGCCTACATCGCCAAGCCCTTCGAACTGGAAGAGATCGTCGCCGAGATCCGCGCCGCCATCGGGCCGCCCTAGCGTCGCGAGCCCGGTCGCGGCCCGTTTGACGCGCACGCCTCGCCGCTGTAGCGTCGTGTGCATGCGCGCGGTGCTCGCGCGCCTGGTGGCCGCGTCGTGAACGATCCGGTTCGTGCCGATGCCGAATGGGATGCGGGGGACCTCGGGTGCGGCGAGCTCGTACTCGAGCTGCGCCGGCGGCTGCGCGCCATGCCGGGCCGCGTGCTCGCGGTCATCGCACGCGATCCGGGGGCGCCGGCCGACCTGCCCGCGTGGTGCCGCATGACCGGCCACGAGCTGGTGCGCCAGGACCCGGCGAGCGGCCGCTACTGGATCAAGGCCAGGGGCTGAGCCCGGAGGAGCAACGCCAGATGCCAGGAAAGTTCGTGGTGAGCCTCACGCACGCGAAGGACGATCCCGACAGGGCGACGGTCGCCTTCGTGATCGCCAACGCGGCGCTCGCATCCGACAAGGAGACGGTCGTTTTCCTCTCGACCGAGGGGGTCCGGCTGTCGCAGCCTGGCTATGCCGACGACATCCACGAGGAGGGCTTCGCCCCGCTCACGGAGCTGATGACGAGCTTCGCGAACGCCGGCGGGACGATCTACGTCTGCTCGCCGTGCCTCAAGAAGCGAAAACTCGACGAGCACAGGCTCGTCCCGGGCGCGGTGGTCGTCGGCGGTGCGAAGCTCGTCGAGTTCATGGGGGACGCCTGCCCGAGCGTGAGCTACTGACGAGGCGGGACGGAGCCGGGGGGACCCGGCCCCGTCCTGCCGACCGGGCGACGCCCGGATCGCTACCGCCCGTCGAGCTGCTTCAACATCGTCTCGGCGTCGCTCACCTCGAACTTCCCCGGCTGCTCGACGTTGAGCAGCTTGACGACGCCGTCCTCGACCAGCATCGAGTAGCGCTGCGAGCGGATCCCCATGCCCCGGGCCGTGAGGTCCTGGTCGAGGCCGAGCGCCTTCGTAAAGGTGGCGCTGCCGTCGGCCATCATCCGCACCTTGCCCGTGGCCTTCTGGTCCCGTCCCCACGCCCCCATGACGAAGGCGTCGTTCACCGAGATGCACCAGATCTCGTCGACGTTCTTCGCCTTGAGCGCCTCGTAGCGCGCCACGTACCCGGGCGCGTGCTTCTGCGATCAGGTCGGCGTGAAGGCCCCGGGCACGCCGAAGATGACGATCCGCTTCCCCCTGGTGAGGTCCGCAACATTGAAGGTGTTCGGACCGAGGGAGCAGCCTGGCGTCTCGACCTCGATCATCTCGGTGAGGGTTCCGTCGGGGAGCCGGTCACCGACCTTGATGGGCATCGAGCATCTCCTCCTCGTGTTCGTCAACCTGCTGGACCGTGGCGCTCAGTGTACCCCGCCTCGGGCGCCGCGGCGAGCAAGCGCTCCCAAGCGCACGCCGGTCGCGCCGCGGGCCGGGGGCCGGTCACCGCGAGGGGGGCGCCGCCCCGCGGCGGGGGCCCGGCAAGCGGCTCGGCGGTCAGAGCCCGGGGACCGCCGGTCCGGAAGGCATGCGGGCCACGGGTGTGAAGCGGTCCGCCCCGCATCGGCAGCCTACGTGCAGGGGCGCCTGGACGAGGCGCCCTAAGGTCGGTCCGGGAGCCTGCGGCCCGTTGCTCGTCGGCCGGCTCCCCGATGGCCGGGAGCCGCGCGACCTGGCAGCAGCGGTTCGGCCGGGGAGCGACCGGCGGCCACGAGCGGCCAGTCGGCCACCGTCTGCCCCCTCGCGGGAACAGCCGCGGCAGCCACCGGTCGGATGAGGCCCGAAGATCGGAAAGAAAAGGTGTGAGTGGTGCGGAAGGGGGGATTTGAACCCCCACGGCGTGAGCCACCGCCCCCTCAAGACGGCGTGTCTACCAGTTCCACCACTTCCGCACGTGGGATCAAAGGGGAGCCACCATATGTTGCACCGTGCGGACGCCTTGTCAACCCTCCCGCCCGGCCTTTCCAACGCTCGAAAACAAAAAGAAAAATTGCGCTTGCGTGCACCGGCCCGAGGTGGAATCTTGTGGGACGGGAACGCCGACGTCGCCCGCCTTGCCCCTCGCCGGGGGGGAAACTCCCGCGCTTCGGAGCGCCAGCCTCGCCAGTAACCCGACGGCGTGAGGCCGAGCGGGCCGGGGGGTTCGAGCGAGCAGAGGCCAGGGCGGTCGGGTCGACGAGGGACGCGGGTCGAGGGGCCCGCTGGGCACGGGCACCCGGAGGGGATGCGCCCGGGCGAATACTGAGGGATCGAGATGACGATATCGCAACGACTGGCCGACTTCGTCGGTAAAGCGTCGTACGACAGCCTCCCGCCGGACGTCCACGAGATGGCCAAGCTCTGCTTCCTCGACTGGCTCGGGGCGGCCGTCGCGGGGACCGGCGCGCTCCCGACCGACATCGTCGTGGACCTGGTGAGCGAGTTCGGGGGCAACGAGGAGGCGACGCTCGTGCCGACCGGCACCCGCACCGCCTCGGTCTGGGCGGCGTTCGTCAACGGCGCCGCCTCGCACGTGGTCGAGACCGACGACATCCACCGCACCGGGCTGCTGCACCCCGGCGTGGCGGTGATCCCGGCGGCGCTCGCCATGGCGGAGCGCGAGGGGTCGAGCGGGCGCGACCTGCTCACCGCCATCGCGGTCGGCTACGAGCTGGCCATCCGGGTGGGGCAGGCGCTCGGCCCGACCCACTACGAGAAGTGGCACACGACCGGCACGGCCGGCACCTTCGGGGCGGCCGCGGCGGCGGGCAAGCTGCTCGCGCTCGACACCGAGCAGCTCGTCTGGGCCATGGGGAGCGCCGGCACCCAGGCCGCGGGCGTCTGGGAGTTCCTCGTCGACGGCGCCATGAGCAAGCAGCTCCACGCGGGCAAGGCGGCCATGAACGGCACCCTGGCGGCGCTCCTCGCCCAGCGCGGCTTCTCGGCGGCCGAGCGGATCTTCGACGGCGAGAAGGGCTTCCTCAAGGCGACCTCGCGCGACGTCCGCCTCGACAAGCTCACCGACGGGCTCGGCGAGCGGTGGGAGATGCTCGGCACCTCGTTCAAGCCGTACGCCGCCTGCCGCCACCTCCACTCGGCCATCGACGCCACGCTCCAGGCGCTCCGGGGACGGCAGCTGCCGCCGCGGGAGGTGGAGCGCCTGACCGTGCGGCTCTACGGCGCCGCGCTCGACCTCTGCGAGCGGGTCGAGGCGACGTCGCCGTACGCGGCCAAGTTCAACATCCCGTTCGTGGTGGCGACCGCGGTCCGCTACGGCAAGGTCGGCCCGGAGGCGTTCACGGAGGAGCGGCTCGAGGAGCGCGACATCAAGGAGCTGACGCGGCGCGTGGTGCTCAAGCGGGACGAGGACCTCGACGAGATGTACCCGGCGAAGTGGCCGGCCATCGTGGAGATCGTCACGCGCGACGGCCGCCGCGAGGAGGTCCGGGTGAACACGCCGAAGGGCGACCCGGAGAACCCGATGTCGCGGGAGGACATCGCGGGGAAGTTCCGCGACCTGACGCGCCGCCACCTCCAGCCGGCCAAGGCGGAGCGCTACCTCCAGATCGCGCTCCGGCTCGACGAGCTGGAGAACACCAACCTCCTCTTCGCCTAGGCGCGACCCGGACGCGACGGGCGTCCCCCCTCGTGGGCGGACGCCCGTACCGCGGGGTCAGGCCTTTCCGTTTTCCAGACTTCCTGAAGCCCGGTTGAAGCCCGGTCCGGACCGGTCCCGACCCCGGCCGGTTGCCCGCCGTGGCCGTCGGGCCTCTTCGGCCGGCGACGTGCGCTAGTTGGCGGGCTGGGCCGGGGCGGCCGGGGCCGGCTCGGCGGGCGACGCCGCGGGCGCGGCCGGCGCGGCCGGGGAGGCGGCCGGCGCGGGCGGCATGTCGTCGAGCAGCGAGGAGGTCGACGGCCGGCCCGAGACGTGCGCCAGGTAGAGCGAGGTCACCATGAAGACCGCCGCCGCGCCCGCCGTGACCTTGGCGAGGAACGTCGCCGCCCCCCGTCCGCCGAAGAACGTCTGGCTCGCTCCGCCGAAGGCCGCGCCGATGTCGGCGCCCCTGCCCGCCTGCAGGAGCACGACGATGATGAGGAGCACGCCGACGAGGACGTGCAGCACGGTGACGAGTGCGACGATCACGGGAGACTCTCCTTGAAACCAACGATCCGGGCGAAGCCGGCAGCGTCGAGGCTGGCCCCGCCCACGAGGGCGCCGTCGATGTCCGGCTCGGCCATGAGCGCGTCGATGTTGTCGGGCTTCACGCTGCCGCCGTACTGGATCCGCACGGCGGACGCCGCGGCGGCGCCGAACCGCTCCGCGAGGAGCCGCCGGATGGCCGCATGGACCTCCTGGGCCTGCGCCGGCGTGGCGGTGCGGCCGGTCCCGATCGCCCAGACCGGCTCGTAGGCGACGACCAGGCGGCCCGCCTCGGCGTCGGCCGGTGAGACGCCGGCAAGGCCCGCGGTCACCTGGCGGCTCACCACCTCGAGCGTCCGGCCGGCCTCGCGCTCCTCGAGCCGCTCGCCCACGCACAGGATGGGGACGAGGCCCGCCCGGCGCGCGGCCGCGACCTTCCGGGCGACCGTCTCGTCGGTCTCGCCGAAGTACTGCCGCCGTTCCGAGTGGCCGACGATCACGAAGGACGCCCCGGCGTCCTTGAGCATCTCGGCCGACACCTCACCGGTGAAGGCCCCCTTGGGCTCCCAGAAGCAGTCCTGCCCGCCCACCGCGATGGGCGAGCCGGCGAGGACCCGCGCGACCTCGGCCACCGCCGTGAAGGGGGGGCAGAGTACCACGTCGCGGCCGCTCGTGCCGGCCACGGCGTCGCGCACGGCGCCCGCCAGCGCGGCCGCCTCGGCGAGCCGTCCGTGGAGCTTCCAGTTGCCGGCGAGGAGGGGCCGCCGCCCCGGGGCGCCCACGAGGCCTAGCCCTCGAGGGCGGCCACGCCCGGCAGGACCTTCCCCTCGAGGTACTCGAGCGAGGCGCCGCCGCCGGTGGAGACGTGGGTGATGTGGGGGATCACGCCCGCCTTGCGGGCCGCGGCGACCGAGTCGCCCCCGCCCACGATCGTGGTCCCGCCCGACTTGGTGGCTTCGGCCACCGCGTCGGCCACGGCCTGCGTCCCCCTGGCGTAGGCGTCCGTCTCGAAGATCCCCATGGGGCCGTTCCACATGACCGTCTTGCCGCGCCGGATCTCCCGGGCGAACCGCTCGCGGGTCTTCGGGCCGATGTCGACGCCGATCCAGCCGTCGGGGATCTCGGCCCCCTCGGTCGCCCGCGCGCCGGCCGGCTGGTCGACCGCCTGGACGATGACGTGGTCCTCGGGCAGCAGGAACGTGATCCCCCGCTGCCGGGCGGTGTCGAGGAACCGGCGCGCCTGGTCGAGGTGGCCGTCCTCGACGAGCGACGCGCCGACGCGCACGCCCTCGGCCTTGAGGAACGTGTAGGCCATGGCGCCCCCGACGATCAGGGCGTCGACGATCTGGACGAGGCGCTCGAGGACCCCGATCTTGTCCGAGACCTTGGCGCCGCCGAGGACCGCCACGAAGGGGCGCTGCGGCTCGGCGAGGACCCGGCCGAGGTAGTCGAGCTCCTTCTTCATGAGGAAGCCGGCGGCCCGCTCCTTGACGAGCGGGACCATCCCCGCCGTCGAGGCGTGGGACCGGTGGGCCGCGCCGAACGCGTCGTTGACGTAGACGTCGGCCAGGCGGGCGAGGGCGGAGGCGAAGGTCGGGTCGTTCTTCTCCTCGCCCGGGTCGAAGCGGACGTTCTCGATCGCGAGCGCCTCGCCCGGCTCGAGCGCGTTCACGCGCGCCTCGACCTCGGGGCCGGTGATGCCGTCGAGGAGCGGCACCGGCTGGCCGAGCAGCTCGGCGAGCCGCCTGACCGGCGGCGCCACGCTCAGCTTCGGGTTGCGCTTCCCCTTGGGCCGCCCGAGGTGGCTCGCGACGACGAGCCGGCCGCCGTGCTCCACGACGTACCGGAGCGTGGGGAGCGCCTCGCGCACCCGGGTGTCGTCGGTGACCACGAGCGTGCCGTCGGGGCCTTCGGCGAGCGGCGTGTTGAAGTCGACCCGCACGAAGACGCGCTTGCCGTGCAGGTCGAGCTGATCGACCGTCTTCAACGGAGGCCCTAGCGCAAGCCGAGGCGCGACGCCGCGAAGAGCGTGAGGTCGCGCATGCGGCAGGAGAAGCCCCACTCGTTGTCGTACCAGGCCATGACCTTGACGAACGTCCCCTCCATGACGTTCGTGGACAGCGCGTCGACGATCGCCGAGTGCGGGTCGCCGTTGTAGTCGCGCGAGACGAGCGGCTCGTCCGAGACGGCGAGAATGCCCTTGAGCGGACCGGCGGCGGCCTCGCGGAAGGCCTGGTTCACGGCGTCGGCGCTGGTCGGGGTCTTCACCACGGCGTTCAGGTCGATGATGGAGACGTTCGGCGTCGGCACGCGGATGGAGATGCCGTCGAGCTTGCCCTTCAGTTCGGGCAGGACGAGGCCGACCGACCTGGCGGCGCCGGTGGTGGTCGGGATCATCGACATGGCCGCCGCGCGCGCCCGGCGCAGGTCCCTGTGCGGCAGGTCGAGGATCTGCTGGTCGTTGGTGTAGGAGTGCACCGTGGTCATGAGCCCGTGCACGATGCCGAACCGGTCGTGGAGCACCTTGGCGACCGGCGCGAGGCAGTTGGTCGTGCAGGAGGCGTTCGAGACGACCTGGTGCTTCGCCGGATCGAACTGCCCCTCGTTGACCCCGATGCAGACCGTGAGGTCGGCGTTCTTGGCCGGGGCCGAGACGATGACCAGGCGCGCGCCGGCCGCGAGGTGCTGCGCCGCCTTGTCGCGCTCGGTGAAGATGCCGGTGCACTCGAGGACGACGTCGACGCCGAGGCTCTTCCAGGGGAGTTCGGCCGGGTTCTTCTGCGCGAGGACCTTGATGTGCCGGTCCCCCACGCGGAAGCCGTCGCCCTCGGGGACGGCTTTTTCCGCCAGTGGGCCGTGCACGGAGTCGTAGGTGAGGAGGTGTGCCAGGGTTTTCGCGTCGGTGAGGTCGTTCACGGCGACGAACTCGAGTTCCTTCCGGTCGAGCGACGCCCGGAGGATGTTGCGGCCGATTCGACCGAACCCGTTGATGCCGACGCGGATGCCCATGGAAGGGTAACCTCCTGAAAAGAAAGGCAAACGACGACACTGTAGCGGGCCCTCCGGTGAGCGTCAACCGGGGGTGGAACGC
The DNA here is from genome assembly GCA_036562265.1 of Thermodesulfobacteriota bacterium. Lineage (GTDB taxonomy): Bacteria > DASVDK01 > DASVDK01 > DASVDK01 > DASVDK01 > DASVDK01. The sequence goes on from DATCKS010000305.1 coordinate 9,469, forward strand.
CTCGTCGGGGAGGGAGACGGCCAGGAACGTCCGGCAGAGACGAGACGGGACGCGGGCGTCGAAGGGACGGGGGATCGCGCCGGGCGATCAGCGGCGCGTTGATCGTGTCGACGGGGACTTACGGCGGCCCCCCTGGACGGGCTGGGGCGCGGGGGCTTCCTTGCGGCCCGTAGCGAGGCATCCCGCTGGCGCAGCCGGCCCGGACCCGGCGGCTCGACGTCCCGGTCGGATCGCTCGACCGTCGGCACCGTCTCGTTCGGCGCCTCGGGCAGCTACACGGTCGAGCAGGCCCTGGACCGGCCCCTCGCAGCCTCCACGCGAGCCTCGGCGCGGTCGGCGGCGAGCCGGTGGATCCCCGTCCGCCGCCCGACGAGGTGCTCGAGCGGCGCGAGCCGTGCGCGCGCCTCTGCGCGGCGCGGCTTCTTCTGTCACTGCGCCGAGCGGCTCGGCGCCGCCTGCGGCTCCAGGCCGCGGGGCTTCAGAACGCGAGGATGACGACGAGCACCAGGAGGCAGAGGAGGTCGAAGGGGACCGACGCCCGCGGGTAGGTCCAGTAGAGGAGATGCTCCATCGGCGTGAGCGGACCGCCGCCGCCCAGGGTCCGCCGCACGTAGAAGAGGCGCTGGAGCACCGTGACGTTGGCGAGCACGGCGAGGACCGCCAGGGCCGGGACGACCCTGCCCGACAGGAGGCCGATCACGAGGATCACGAGGCGCTCCGGCCGTTCGGCGATCCCCACCTTGCACTCGGCCACCAGCGACTCGGCGCGGGCGCGCGCGTAGGGCGTGAGCGCCGAGCCGAGCACCGCGCCGGCCGCGAAGACCAGGGCGGGGTTGCCCCAGGGGATGCCGGGGAAGCCGCCGGCGCTGCGCTCGCCCCAGGCGGCGGCGAAGTGGAGCATGAGCCCGAGGAGGACCGTCAGGTCGGCGTACCGGTCCATGACCGAGTCGAGGAAGGCCCCGAAGGGGCTCGACTGGTTCGTGCGGCGGGCGATGGCGCCGTCGAGCGCGTCGAAGATGCCCGCGCCCAGGAGGAGGAGCCCCGCCGAGACGAACGCGCCGGCCGAGGCGAAGAGGGCGGCGACGAGCGAGGTGGCGAGGCCGCAGAGCGTGAGGACGTTCGGGCGGATGCGAGTTCGGGCCAGCCCTTCCACCACGGCATGGCGCAACGTTTCGAGCGGCTGGCCGAGCCAATCGGTCACCATGCGAGGACTGTAACAGAGCGGCCGGACAGTTGCACAGGCGTGCCTTGTCCGCTATTCTCCGTGCCATCTGGTAGCGGGACCCGAGCGGGTCCCGGACGGCGGGCGCATGCTCAACTCGCAGGTCCTGGTCCTCAATCGATCCTTCCTCCCGGTCCACGTCACGACGGTCCGGCGCGCCTTCACCTTGCTCTACATCGGCCTCGCCAAGGCGGTCGACGAGGAGTTCAAGACCTTCGACTTCAACTCGTGGGCGGCGCTCTCCGTGGCGGTCGGGCAGGAGGAGTCGATCGGCATGGTCGGCCGGGCCATCCGCATCCCGCGCGTGATCGTCCTGCAGGCGTACGACCGGCTCCCCAAACGCCACGTCCGCTTCAGCCGTCTCAACATCTACGCGCGCGACCGCAACACGTGCCAGTACTGCGGCCGGGTGTTCCCCAAACACGAACTCAACCTCGACCACGTGATCCCGCGCTCGCAGGGCGGCACGTCCAACTGGGAGAACATCGTCTGCTGCTGCCTGTCCTGCAACCGCATCAAGGGCGGGCGGACCCCCGAGCAGGCCGGCATGCGGCTCATCTCCAAGCCGCGACGCCCCCGCTGGACGCCGTTCATGAGCGTGTCGCCGAAGGGCGCCCGCTACAAGGCCTGGGCGCCGTTCCTCGACACGGTCGACATCTCCTACTGGAACGCACAGCTCGAGGAAGAGTAGAGGGGCGATGAAGGCGCTGTCTCCCAGGGTCGGCCGGTTCACCGAGTCGGTGATCCGGATGATGACGCAGGTCTGCGAGCGTCACGGCGGGATCAACCTCGCCCAGGGGTTCCCCGACTTCGATCCGCCCGAGGTCCTGCGCGAGGCGGCCAAGCGAGCCATCGACTCCGGCTACAACCAGTACTCGGTCACCTGGGGCTCGCCCGCCTTCCGCCGCGCCATCGCCGCCAAGTACTCCCGCCAGTGGGGGATCGAGCTCGACGCCGACCGGCACGTCACGGTCACCTGCGGCGCCACGGAGGCGATGATCGCCACCCTCATGGCCCTCATCGAGCCGGGCGACGAGGTGATCATCTTCGAGCCGTTCTACGAGAACTACGGCCCCGACACCATCCTCTCCGGCGCCACGCCGAAGTACGTGCCGCTCAGGGAGCCCGACTACACGTTCGACCGCGCGGAGCTGCGCGCCGCGTTCTCGCCGCGGACCAAGGCGATCATCGTCAACACGCCGGTGAACCCGGTCGGCCGCGTCTTCCGGCGCGAGGACCTTCAGGCGATTGCCGATCTCGCCACCGAGTTCGACACGTACGTCGTCACCGACGAGATCTACGAGCACATCGTCTACCGGGGCCTCCGGCACGTGCCGATGGCGACGCTGCCCGGCATGTTCGAGCGCACGATCACCATCTCCGGCATGTCGAAGACCTACTCGGTCACCGGCTGGCGGATCGCCTACGCCATCAGCCCCGAGTCGGTCTCGCCCGCCATCCGCAAGGTGCACGACTTCCTCACCGTGGGCGCGCCGGCCCCCTTGCAGGAGGCGGGGGTCGTCGCCATGGGGCTGCCCGACAGCTATTACGAGGAACTCGCGCGGATGTACGACGAGAAGCGGGCGACGATGCTCGGCATCCTCACCGAGGCCGGCTTCAGGTGTCACGACCCCGAGGGGGCCTACTACATCATGACCGACATCGGCCACTTCGGCTTCAAGGACGACACCGAGTTCGCCCTCTGGCTCGCGAAGGAGGTGGGGGTGGCCGGCGTGCCGGGTTCCTCGTTCTACTCGCGCCGGGACCTCGGCGCGACCAAGCTCAGGTTCGCCTTCCCCAAGAAGCCCGAGACGATGGAGCGGGTGGCCGAGCGGCTCATGACGCTCCGCCGCAGGATCTAGCGACGACCCGCTCCCAGGCGGCGGCCGCGCATCGTCTCGGCCCGCACCGCCGGGCCCGGCCGGCCACCTTGACAGAACCCTCGACAGTTCGCATACTTGTCTTCTCTGCCGAAGTGGTGGAATTGGTAGACACGCTACGTTCAGGGCGTAGTGGGGGTTCCCCCGTGCGGGTTCGAGTCCCGCCTTCGGCACCACACCTCGACCGGGCCGCGTAAGACGCGGCTCGCGCTGCCTCTTCTCCGCGGCCGGCAGGCCACTCCTTATCAAGGAAGCATCCGCCCGTCCGCTGAACCGCCCTTCCGGCGTGTGGGATCGGTGTCGATACGCGGCTACCCGAGGTCCCGGAGGCCTCGTTCCTCAGC
>DATCKS010000314.1:0-2642 GCA_036562265.1 Thermodesulfobacteriota bacterium
AGCCGGCCCTCTCACCGGCTTGACACCCAAGACAGATGCTGACCCCTGCAATCGTTGTGGACGCCCGAAAGGGCCGGCGGTATGCTCGCTCGCCATGATCAGAACCGAGGATCTCATCGACCCCGTGGTCATCCGCTACCCGGTGACCCTCCCGTCAGGCGAGCGGTTCGAGGAGGTCCTCGTGGAGGGGGCCGTCCTCGACAGCTACGAGTGCTCCTTCCGCTTCATGCTCGACGAAGGGTGCCTCCCCGACAAGAGCATGACGGCGGCCTGCTGCTACCGGGGCTGCGTCATCACGCCGGCCGAGATCGCCCGCTACGAGCGCGACCTCGACCGGATTCTCGCCTCGGGCGTCCTCGACGAGACGGCCGAGCGCGTGGTGCGCGAGGCGCGGCGCACAGGCACCCTGTCCCACCCGGTCTCCGCCTGCGGTCCGTCCTGCGTCTGCGACCCCGCGGAGACGGCCTTCCTCGAGGAGACGCTCGCCCTCAAGGGTGACGACTCGGCGCGCCGTGAGGGGTACCGGTGCACCTTCGTCCGGCGGCCCGACGGCGACGGCTGCGTCTTCCGCACCCGCCTCACGGTCGACTTCCGCGGCCGCAAGGTGCCGATCAACCTCTGCGGTATCCACGCCTTCGCCGTGAGCGCCGGCCTCGACCCCTATCAGTACAAGCCGACCGACTGCGAACTCTGGCCGCTCTACCTCGTGCGGACCGACCGCGGGCAGATGGCGCTCGTCTCGCAGCCGGCCCACCTGCGGCACGCGGACATGAACCTCCACTGCGTGACGAACCCGCTGCCGCGCGAGCCGCTCGCGGGGCGCGACGCGGGCATCCCCATGTTCGAGGGGATGCCGCACGTCCGCCGCTACTTCGGGGACGGGTTCGTCGACGCGCTCCGCGCGGCGAGCGCGGAGCGGGCCACCCGGGCGGCCTGAAGCCGCATCCCCCGAACCGTCGCGATTCAGGACCGGCGGCGCCGCCGATCGGCCGCGAGGAGGGCGCGGGCGGCGTTGTACCCGCACATGCCGTGGACCCCCGGGCCGGGCGGTGTGGAGGCGGAGCAGAGGTACCAGCCCGGCACCGGCATCGCCCAGGGGGTCGTGCCGAAGACCGGCCGGCGCGCGAGCTGCCAGAGGTCGGTGGCCCCGCCGGCGATGTCCCCTCCGACGAGATTCGGGTTGTCCCGCTCAAGGTCGGCCGGGCCGCGGGCGCGGCGGGCGAGCATGAGGTCGCCGAACCCCGGGGCGAACCGCTCCACCTGCGCCTCGATCCTCCGGGTCATGTCGACCGTCGAGCCGTTCGGCACGCGGCAGTAGCCCCAGGCGACGTGCCGGCCCGCCGGCGCGCGGGTCGGATCGGCGATCGACGGCTGCACGACGAGCACGAACGGCCGCTCGGCGTGCTCGCCCCGCCAGGGTGCCGCCTCGGCCGCGGCGATCTCCTCGAGCGTCCCGCCGACGTGTACCGTCCCGGCCTTCGCGCACTCGGGGGCCTGCCACGGGATCGGTCCGGCCAGCGCCCAGTCGACCTTGAACACGCCGGGGCCGTACCGGAAGGCCTCGAGGCGGCGGCGGTAGGCCGGCGGCAGCCGGTCGCCCGCGATGGCGAGGAGTTGCCGCGGCGTGACGTCGAAGAGCACCGCTCGCGCCGGCGGCAGGTCGCGTGGTGTCGCGACCCGGCGGCCCGTCTCGATCGCCCCTCCGAGATCGCGCAGGCAGGCGGCGAGCGCGTCGACCAGTCGCTGCGAGCCGCCGCGGACCACCGGCCAGCCGGCCGCGTGGCCGGCCGCGAGGAGGACGAGACCGACGGCGGCCGATGCCGCCCGGTCGAACGGCAGGGCGGCGTGCGCCGCGATGCCGGCGAAGAGCGCGCGGGCCGCCTCGCCGTGGAAGGTGGCGCGGGCGAGCCCTCGCGCGGATCGAAGGGCGCCGAGCCCGAAGCGAGCGAGGAGTAGCGGGTGGCGCGGCGGGCGTGGCCCGCGCAGGAGGTCGGGGAAGAGGCGCGGCCAGGCGTCGACGAGCGGCCCGGCGAAGCGGCGGTAGGCGGCGGCGTCCGGGCCGAGCCGGCCGGCCGTCGCCTCGACGTCCCGGTCGAGCACCGCCGCGGCGCCGCCGTCGAGCGGGTGCGCGAGCGGCACCCCCGGGTGCGCCCACTCGAGGCCGTAGCGCTCGAGGCCGAACTCGCCGAACGCCGGCGAGGCGACGCCCAGGGGGAACGCCGAGGCGCAGACGTCGTGCAGGAAGTCCGGCAGCGTCAGCGCGGCCGACCGGCAGGCGCCGCCGATCGTCTCGCCCCCCTCGAGCACGAGCACCGAGCGTCCGGCGCGGGCGAGCGTCACGGCCGCGGCGAGACCGTTCGGGCCTGCACCGACCACGACGGCGTCGTAGCGCGTCATCCCTTTGAGGTCCCGACCTTCAGGGTCCCGAAAACGCAAAGGGCCCGGCAGGCAAGGCCTGCCGGGCCCCCGAACATCACGGCCGCGCCGCGCTAGCTCTCGACGAACCCCTCGAGCCGGCGGCGGAAGCCGGGACGGCGCAGCTTCTCGAGCGCCTTGGCCTCGATCTGCCGGACCCGCTCGCGCGTCACGTTGAGCCGGCGCCCCGCCTCCTCGAGCGTGTGCTCCGGCTCGGGCCCCAGGCC
>DATCKS010000318.1:0-1943 GCA_036562265.1 Thermodesulfobacteriota bacterium
GTGTAGAACCACTCGGGGATGTTGTCGGCGATGACGGCGACCTTCTCGCCCGGCCGGAGGCCGAGCGCTCGGAAGCCCATCCCGGTCCAGCGGGCGAGCTGCTCGAACCGCGCCCAGCCGGTCTCCTGCCAGATGCCGAGGTCCTTCTCCCGTAGGGCCGCCCGCCCGTCGCCCCACTCCCGCACCCGGCGCGCCAGGATCTGCGGGAGCGTCAGGTCGAGGAGGGCGGGGTCGAGGCTCACGCGCGCGTCTCCATCTCCCGGCCGAGGTAGGCCTCGACGACCGCCGGGTTCGAGGCGACCTCCTCCGGTCGCCCGGCCGCGATCACCTGGCCGAAGTTGAGCACGTAGACCCGATGGCTCAGGTCCATGACGGCCTGGAGGTCGTGCTCGATGAGGACGATCCCGATGCCGCGCTCGGCGTTCGCCTCGAGGATGAAGCGGGCGATGTCCTCCTTCTCCTCGACGGCCATGCCCGCCATCGGCTCGTCGAGGAGGAGGAGCGACGGTTCGAGCGCGAGCGCCCGCGCCATCTCGACCCGCTTGCGGACGCCGTACGGCAACGTGGCCACCGGGCGGTGACGGTAGGGCTCGAGCTCCATGAAGTCGATGACCGCCTCGACGTCGCGCCGCGCCGCGGCCTCCCCTCGCCTGGCCGGCCCGTAGAAGGCCAGAGCGGAGAGGAGCCCGTAGCGGAGGTGCCGGTGTCGGCCGAGGGTGAGGTTCTCGAGGACGGTCAGGCCGCCGAAGAGCTCCACGTTCTGGAAGGCGCGGCCGATGCCGAGGGCGGCGATGCGGTGCGGAGGCCAGTGGGTGATGTCGTGGTCGCCGAAGCGGATCCGCCCCTCGTGCGGGCGGTAGAAGCCGGAGATGCAGTTGACGAAGCTCGTCTTGCCCGCCCCGTTGGGGCCGATGACCGACACGATCTCCCCGGGTTCGACGGTGACGTGAACCCGATCGAGCGCGCGGACGCCGCCGAATGCGAGCGACAGATCCTCCACGCGAAGCTGCACCGCCTGCGCCTCCCGTCCTCGACGACGTGCTCGGCTGCGGCCTCGTGCACGGTCGGCCGGACCGGATCCGCGGCGGCGCGCCCAAGCCGCCGAAAGCCGCGATCCTCGAGCCTTCGCCAGCGGCCCGGCCGAGCGCACAGGGTTTCGGCGAGCCGGTCCATTTTACCGGCCGGCCCGGGAACGGGCAAGTCCAGAACACGGTTCGACTCGTGGCGAAACTCCGTGTGGAGCGCCTCACCTCGCGGGACGTCGTGCTTCACCTCGCGGGACGACGTGCGGCAGCCGACGTCCGACCATGACGTCGCCGTCGCGCGATGTCTACGCGCCGACGCGGTGAGGCGCGCTGTCGTCGGGCGTGGCGACGAGGAAGACGATCTCGTGGTCACGACGCGGAGCGGTCGGGCCCGAGCGTCACGGACGCGGCGCGAGGCCCGACGGTGGCAGCGCAAATCGTCAACGCGAGTGCCCTTCGGCGTCATGCGCCGGGCGCGTGTGCCGGTGAGTGACACGCGCCGGCCCGATCCCCGATCGCCCGGGCCCCGGTCGCGACGCCCGGTGCAAGACCCTGCCGCGGTTCGGAAAATCCGGCGGCGAGGCCGGTGCGCCGGGTCACGGCGCCGATCGATCCGATTCGCGCGAGGTGGCGAAGGACGGCTGGCACGTCCGTTGCTCCGCGGCCGTGACCGAAGCGCCAGCCCGGTGACCGACCGGTCGGCGGCGGGGCCAGCCCCGTAGATGCACGACGCACCCTGCTGACGCTCGAAAGGAGCTGGACCATGCGTAGCTCGACACGGCCCATGATCGGCCTCGCCGTCGTCGCGGCGGCGATGCTCGGCCTCGCGGCGCTGCCGTCGACGGTCGAGGCGGCCACGGCCACTCAGAACCTCACGATCAACGCCGAAGTGCTGGCCCGCGCGACGCTCACCCTGGG
>DATCKS010000325.1:0-5790 GCA_036562265.1 Thermodesulfobacteriota bacterium
TCGTCGGCCGGGTGCTCGAGATGCCGGAGGAGATCCAGGTCCTCCTCCTGGTCGGCGTGGCGCTCGTCCTGCAGAACGGCGCCCTGTTCCTCTTCGGTCCCAACCACCGGGGCGTGCAGACGCCGCTCGCCCTGGCCGCCCTGCCGCTCGGGCCGCTCACGGTCGACGTCGCGCGGCTCGTCGCGGGCGGTCTCGCCCTCGCCCTGACCGGCGCGCTCGCCCTCTTCCTCGGCAGGAGCCGTCTCGGCACCCTGCTGCGCGCGGCCGCCGACAGCCGCGACGGCGCGCGCATCGTCGGCGCCGACGTGAACCGACTCTACGGCGTGGCCTACGGCCTCGGCGCCGCCTGCGCCGGCGCCGCCGGCGCGCTCATCGTCCCCTTCTTCGAGGTCGCCCCCGACGTGGCGCTCCCCTTCACGCTCACCTCCTTCGTCGTCGTCATCCTCGGCGGCATGGGGAGCTTCGCGGGCGCGTTCGTCGGCGGGCTCGTCGTGGGGGTTGCCGAGGCGATCGGCGCCGTGGTCTTCGCCCCGTCGCTCAAGCCGGTCGTCGCCTTCGGGCTCCTGGTCCTCATCCTCGTCGTCCGGCCGACCGGCCTCCTGGGCCGGGCGTGAGGCGCGGACGTGGACGCACCGCCGCGGCGATCGGCGCGGTCGCCGGGCTCCTCGCCGTGCCGCTCGTCGTCACGGACAGCTACACCCTCAACACGCTCATCCTGATCTTCTACTACGCCTATCTCGGACAGGCCTGGAACCTCCTCGGCGGCTACGCGGGACAGCTCTCGCTCGGGCACTCGGCGTACTTCGGCGTCGGCGCCTACGCGTCGACGCTCCTCTTCACGATCGCGGGGCTCACGCCCTGGCTCGGCATGTGGGTGGGGGCCGCGGTCGCCGCCCTCCTCGCCGTCGGCATCGGCCTCCTCGGCTTCCGGTTCGGGCTCCGGGGCGTCTACTTCGCGCTGACGACGCTCGCCTTCAACGAGATCCTCCGGGTGCTCGTCCTCCACTGGGACCTCGCGGGCGGGGCCGTCGGCGTCTTCCTCCCCTTCCGGGGTGACGCGCCGGCGCTCTTCCAGTTCAGGGGCCGGGTGCCCTTCTACTACATCTCCCTCGCGATGATGGTCCTCGCGACCGCCCTCGTCGCCTGGATCAGCCGCTCGCCGCTCGGCTGGCGCCTCAAGGCGGTGCGGGACGACGAGGAGGCGGCGCGCGCCGTCGGCGTCGACGCCACGCGGGCGAAGCTTGCCGCCATCACCCTCTCGGGCGCCATGACCGCCCTCGGCGGGACCTTCTACGCGCAGTACTACCTGAACATCCACCCGAGCGTCGTCTTCTCGACGCCGCTCTCCATCGAGATCCTCCTGCGCGCCTACGTCGGCGGGGCCGGCACCGTCTTCGGCCCGATCGTCGGAGCCGCGATCCTCACGCCGCTCGGCGAGATGAGCCGGAGCGCCTTCGCGAAAGGCGGGCTCGAGGGGCTCCACCTCGTCGTCTACGGCGCCCTCCTCATCGTGACCGTCCTCTTCTTCCCGAGGGGGCTCGTCGACGGCGTCGCGCGGGCCTGGCGGAAGCTCGTCTCGTGACGCCCCTCCTCGAGGTCCGCGACCTCGTCGTCCGCTACGGCGACATCGAGGTCCTCCACGGCGTGTCGTTCGCCGTGGCCGAGCGGGAGACCGTGGCGCTGATCGGCGCCAACGGCGCCGGCAAGACGACCGCGATGCGCGCGGTGGCCGGCCTCGTCCGGCCGGCGGCCGGCCAGATCCGCTTCGCGGGCGAGCGGATCGACGGCCGACCCCCGCATCGCCTCGTCGAGATGGGGATCGTCCTCATCCCGGAAGGGCGCCTCCTCTTCCCGAGCCTCACCGTGCGGGAGAACCTGTCGCTCGGCGCCACGGTGCCGCACGCGCGGGCGCGCGAGGCCGAGGCGCTCGAGCGGGTCCTCGCCCTCTTTCCCCGGCTCGCCGAGCGGAGCGCGCAGGCCGCCGGCACCCTCTCGGGCGGCGAGCAGCAGATGCTCGCCATCGGACGGGCCCTCATGTCGGCGCCGCGCCTGCTGCTCGTCGACGAGCCGTCCCAGGGGCTCGCCCCCCTCGTCGTGCGGCAGATCTTCGCGGCGCTGCGCGAGGTCGCGGCGAGCGGCGTGACGGTGCTCCTCGTCGAGCAGAACGCGCGCCAGGCGCTCGCGCTCGCGGCGCGCGGCGTCGTGCTCGAGAGCGGGCGCGTCGCGCGCGAGGGGCCGAGCGAGGCCCTCCTCGCGGACGAGGGAATCAAGCGGGCGTACCTCGGCATGTGATCGGCTACCATGTCTCGACGGGGCCCGGACGGGCGCCCGTTCGACCCTGACCGCACGAAGCGCGAGAGGATGCCGATGGCCACACGAGAGATCGTCCGGAGCGGCACGGCCCCGAAGGACCTCCCGCTCTCCCCGGCCGTCAAGTCGGGCGGCCTCATCTACACGTCGGGCATGCTCGGGACCGACCCCGAGACCGGCAGGCTGGTCGAGGGGGGGATCGGGCCTCAGACCCGCCAGGCGCTCGAGAACCTCGAGCGCACGCTCGAGGCGGCCGGCTCGGGCCTCGACAAGGTCGTCAAGGCCACGGTCTTCATCACCGACACCGCGAACTTCCAGGGGATGAACGAGGTGTACCGCCAGTACTTCCCGGTGGACCCGCCGGCTCGCTCCACGGTCCGGTGCGACCTCGTGCTGCCCGGGGCGCTGGTCGAGATCGAACTGGTCGCCGTCGCAGGCTAGGTCGAGGCGGCCTCTGGCATGGCGGCGCTCGACGCCTGGACGTACGCGGCCTCCCACGCGGACGAGATCGGCGCGGCGGCCCGCACCCATCTCGTCCTCGCGGGGAGCGCCCTCCTGCTGGCCATGGCCGTCGCCGTCCCGCTCGGCATCCGCGCGGCGCGCGCGCCGCGCCTGGGGGACGCCCTCATGGCGCTGGCCGGCGCGCTGCGGGTCGTCCCGAGCCTCGCCGTGCTCGTGCTCGTCCTCCCCTACCTCGGCCTCGGCTTCCGCTCCGCCCTGGTCGCGCTCACGGTGCTTGCGATTCCCCCGATCCTCGTGAACACGTACGCGGGCTACGCCGGGGTGGACGCCGGGGTCGTCGAGGCGGCGCTCGGCACCGGGATGACCCCGCGCGAAATCCTCGTCCGCATCGAGACCCCGCTCGCGCTGCCGGTCGTGGTGGCCGGGCTGCGCACCGCGGCCGTCGAGGTGGTCGCCAGCGCCACGCTCGCCGCCTTCATCGGCGGCGGAGGGCTCGGCGAGTTCATCGTGAACGGCCTCGGGATGAGCGACTGGCGGCTCCTCCTGGCCGGCGCGGTCCCGGTCGCGCTCCTCGCCGTCGCGGCCGAGGCGGCGCTCGGGCTCCTGGAGCGGATCGTCCGCGGGGCTACAGCGTGAGGCGCGCCGGTGCGCCATAGTAAACGGGTCGCAACCGACGGAGGAGACCCTATGCGACCCGAGCCCTCGCTCCGCTTCCTCCCTCTGGTCGCCGCGCTCGCCGCGGCGCTCTTCGTCCTGGCCCACGGCTCCGCCGTCGCGGCGGAGCGCCCGACCGTCCGCATCGGGTCCAAGAACTTCACCGAACAGCTCATCCTCGGCGAGATGTACGCGCTCCTGCTCGAGAAGGCGGGCTTCCGGGTCGAGCGGAAGCTCAACCTCGGCGGCACCCTCCTCGCGCACGAGGCGCTCAAGGCGGGCGAGATCGACCTCTACCCGGAGTACACCGGCACGGCGCTGCTCAACATGCTCGGCAAGGAGGTGATGCGCGATCCGCGGAAGGTGTACGAAACCGTCAAGGCCGAGTACCGCCGCCTCTGGAACCTCGTCTGGCTCGACCCGGCGCCGATGAACAACACCCAGGCGATCGCCATCACGCGCAAGACGGCCGAGAAGTACGACATGTACACCCTCTCGGCCATGTCGAAGCAGGCGCCGAACCTCGTCCTCGCCGCGGTGCCCGAGTTCACCGAGCGGCCCGACGGCCTCAAGGGGCTCAAGCGGGTCTACGGCGGGTTCGACTTCAAGAGCGTGCGGCTCGTGGACTACGGCATCAAGTACCGGGCGCTCGTCGGCGGGCAGGCCGACGTCACCGTCGCGTTCGGGACCGACGGCGAGATCAAGGGCTACGACCTCGTCGTCGTGAAGGACGACAAGGGGCTCTGGCCGCCCTACCAGGTGGCGCCGGTCGTGCGGCAGGCGCTCCTCGACCAGGCGCCGGAGGTGGCGACCGTGCTGAACCGCCTCCAGCCTTCGCTGACCGACGCCGTCATGCAGGGACTGAACTGGCAGGTCGACGGCGAGAAGCGGGAGTACGCCGAGGTCGCCCGCGAGTACCTGACGCGCCAGGGGCTCCTCTAGCCGCATGCCCGCCGCCATCCGGCTCGACCGCGTCGTCAAGACCTTCCCGGGGCAGCCCCGGCCGGCCGTCGACGGGGTGTCGCTCGACGTGGAGGCCGGCGAACTCCTGGTCCTCCTCGGCACGTCGGGGAGCGGCAAGACGACGCTCCTCAAGACCATCAACCGCCTCGTCGAGCCGACCTCCGGCCGGGTGGAGGTCGAGGGGGTCGATGTCCGGAGCCGGCCGCCGGCCGAGCTCAGGCGCCGCATCGGCTACGTGATCCAGCAGGTCGGCCTCTTCCCCCATCAGACGGTCGCCCGCAACATCGCCACCGTGCCGCGCATCCTCGGCTGGGACCGCCGCCGGATCCGCGAGCGGGTCGACTTCCTCCTCGACCTCGTGGGGCTGCCTCCCGACGAGTTCCGCGAACGGCGACCGCGAGAGCTGTCCGGGGGGCAGGCGCAGCGGGTCGGGATCGCCCGCGCCCTCGCGGGCGATCCCCCCATCCTCCTCATGGACGAGCCGTTCGGCGCGCTCGACGCCCTGACCCGCGGCGCGCTGGCCGACGCGCTCGTCGGCATCCAGCGGCAGTTCGGCAAGACTGTGCTCTTCGTCACGCACGACGTCGACCTGGCGCTCAGGATCGCCGACCGCATCGCCGTCATGCGGGCCGGCCGCCTCGAGCAGGTCGACACCCCCGCGGCGCTCCTGGCGAGCCCGGCGACCCCCTTCGTCGGCAGCCTCCTCGACGCGAACGACATCCTGCAGCACCTCGCCGTGATCCCGGTCGAGGAGGTGATGGCGCCGCCCGGCCGGGCCGGCGGGGTCCACCTGAGCGAGACGCTGCCCGAGGGGGCGAGCCTCAAGCGAGCGGTCTCGGCGCTGCTGCGCAGCGGCGGCGCGCCGGTGGCCGTCGTCGACGCCGCGGGTCGCCCCAGGGGCATCGTCACCTGGGAGCGGGTGCAGCGCCGCACGCAGCCGCGACAATCGGCCGGCCGGGAGCGAGCGCAACCCGCACCGAGGGGCGGGTGAGCTACCTCGTCCGGTACTGGGACCGCGTCCTCGGACTCCTCGGCGAGCACCTCCTGCTCACGCTCGGCTCGCTCGCCATCGCCCTGGCGATCGCCCTGCCGACCGGGCTCCTCCTGGCGCGCGTCCGGCCGCTGCGCGGCCCGGTACTCGGCCTCCTCGGCGTGATCTACACCGTCCCGAGCCTCGCGCTGTTCGCGCTCCTCATCCCGGTGACCGGCCTCGGGACGACGTCGGCGGTCACCGCCCTCGTCGCCTACTGCCAGCTCGTACTCGTTCGGAACGTCGTGGTGGGGTTGGACGGCGTGGACCCCTCGGTCCTCGAGGCGGCGCGAGGGATGGGGCTTCCCCCCTGGCGGCGGCTGATCGACGTGGAAGCGCCGCTCGCCCTGCCGGTCGTCCTCGCCGGCGTG
>DATCKS010000327.1:0-5207 GCA_036562265.1 Thermodesulfobacteriota bacterium
CGATCGACGGGCGGGGCGTGCCTCGGCGCGGCCTCGCCCGTCGTCCGGCCGCGTCACGGGGGCGGGGAGATCCGGGTCGACTCGCCCGGCACGGCTTTCCGTGCTTGACTCGGCCGCCCGGCCCATGCTACGGCCCGGTGCCATGGGGGGCGCTGCGAGGATCGCCTACGTGGAGGACGACGCCGAGATCGCGCGCGTCGTCAAGTTCGGCCTCGAGGTGGCGCAGACGTTCGACGTGACGCTCTACCAGGACGCCCAGACCGCCCTTCGGGAACTCAAGGAGCCGCCGGCCGTGCTGATCGTCGACGTCGGCCTGCCCGATCTCGACGGCATCGAACTCTGCCGCCGCGTCCGGGCGCGGTTCCCCGACCTGCCCATCCTCGTGCTGACCGCGTACGCCACCGAGCGCGAGCGCGCCATGGAGGCCGGCGCCTCCGACTTCCTCGTCAAGCCGGTCGGCATCCGGGAACTGCGCGCCCGCCTGCGCCTCCTCGCCCGCCTCCCGTAACGCGCGGCTACCCCAGCGGCACGCTCGGCGCCTTCGGCGCGTAGAGGGGGTCGATCCGGATCTTTGCCTGCCTCCGCAGGCGCTCGACGAAGGCGCGGAACGCGGCGTTCCCCTTTTCCTGCTCGAGCGCGCGCGTGATGCGGGCCAGCGTGTCGGGGTCGGCCGACGGGTCGGCCGCCTGCCGCTCGGCCAGACGCAGGACCACGGCGTCGTCGCCCACCTGGACCGGCTCGGGCGGCAGGGGGGTCTCCTCGGTGAGCCGGAAGGCCGCCTCGGCCACCGCCGGCGCCGGGCCGAGCTTCGGGATCTCGCGGGTGCGCCGCTCGAAGAGGCCGGTGCGCTCGACACGCAGGCCGGCCGCCCTGGCGGCCGCCGCGAGGTTGCCGTCCTTGCGCGCCGCCTCGAGGACGCTCGCCGCCTGCTGCCGGGCGGCGGCCACCGCCTTCTCGCGGGCGAGGCCGGCCTTCACGCGGTCCATCACGTCGGCGAGCGGCGGCGTCGTGGCCTCGGTCTTCCCGGTGACCTGGACGACCACCCACGCGGCGCCGTCCGCCACCGGCGCGCTCACGCGCCCCTGCTCGAGCCGCAGCGCCGCGCGCGCCGCCTCGGCGGGGAGGTCGGAGGGGGGGGCGGCCGCCGTGAAGGGGCCGACGGTCCGGGTGGGGATGTCCCGCAGCTTCGCCTCGCCCGCGAGGTCGCCGCTCCTGGCCGCCGCGACCGCGAGCTGATCGGCCAGCTCGCCGGCCTGCTGGCGGGCGCGCTCCGCCTTGAGTTCGGCCTCGAGCGTGGCGCGCGACCCCTCGAGCGTCGCCGGCTTGCCCTCGCGCACCCGCTCGACCTTGATGACGTGGAAGCCGAAGGGGCTGCGCACGAGGTCCGAGATCTGCCCCGCCTCGAGCGCGAAGGCGGCGTCCTCGAACTCCTTCACCATCACCCCGCGGCCGAACCAGCCGAGGCTGCCGGCCGACTTCGGGTCGCTCCCCTTGGCGGGGTCCTCGGACACCTCGAGCGCCACCTTGCCGAAGTCCTCGCCCTTCCTCACCCGGTCGAGGGCGGCCTGCGCCCGGGCGCGGGCCTGCTCGATCGCCTGCGCGTCGGCGTGCTCGTCGACCTTCACCAGGATGTGCCGGGCGTTGACCTCGGGCGGCGTGCCGAGCCGATCCTTGCGGCGCTCGAAGGCCGCCTCGATGTCCTCCTCGGAGACCGTGATCGTGTCGGCGAGCTTCGCCGGGTCGACGCGGGCGACGACGGCCGTCACCTCGGCCGGCCGCTCGTACTCCCCCTTGTGCGCCTCGTAGTACGCCGTCAGCTCGTCCTCGGGGAAGGTCGCCTTCGGGTCGGGCCTGGCCGGCACGCGGACGAACTCGACCGACACCTTGTCGCGCTCGGCGTGGAAGGCCTGGCGCGCCTCGGCCTCGGTCACGGAGACGCTCTCCGCCACGAGCCGGTTGAGCTTCTGGAAGGCCAGCGTCTGGCGGACCGCCGCCTCGAAGGCGGCCGGGGTCCTGAGCGCCTGGCCCATGACGCCCTGCGTCAGCGCGGCGACGTACGTGTCGCGGTCGAAGCGGCCGTCCCGCTGGAAGACCGGCATCCCGAGGATGTACTGGCGCACCTCCTCGTCGGTCACCTCGATGTCGAGGCGTTCGGCCTCCTGCTCGAGGAGGACGCGCGTCACCAGGTTCTCGACGGCCTGCGCCCTGAGCATCTCGGGCCTGAGGAGGCCGGGCGGAAGCTGGCCCCCGAACATCTGCCGGAAGCGCTCCTCGATCGCGGCCTGCTCGGCCGCGACCTCGGCCGCGCTGATCTCGGTGCCGTTCACGCGGGCGGCGACGTCGACGCCGAGCGGGCCGCCGGTCTGGCCGCCGATGCCCCAGAAGATGAAGACGATGGCGATCGGGACGAGGATGACCCAGAGGAAGACGGTCTTGCGCTGGCGAATGGCGTCGAGCATGGGGGGAATCTAGCCAGGAACGGACGGAAAATCCAGGGAGCGCGAGGCGTTGGGGCGGCTCGGCGGACGAGGGGGCGCGAAGCCCCGGGCCGCGCAGGTCCGCGCGCCGCGGGCGGGCAGTCCGTGGTCACGGCGGAGGCCCCCCTGGGGCAGGCGCCCCGCCGTGCCGGGCGGTTCCGCGAAGCCGCCCGCGGCGACGCCGATCGCCGGGTCGCGCTCGGCGCCGGAGCGGGCCGGGCGCGCCGCAACGCCGCGCCACGGGCGGCGCCCGGCGAGGGCCGAGGGAGCCTGCGGGGGCGAGGCCGCCGACCGGAGGTCGCCAGGGTCCGGCACCCCGGCGTCGGTCGGAAAATCGAGAGCTGTCGGGAAGTTATCGGGCCTTCGCGGTCCTTGACAGCCCCGGGGGTGGGGCGTAGGATGCCGCCGCGTGAAGGGCGTCCTCCTGTTCCTCGCCACGACAGGCCTCTCTGCGCTGCCGCGCGTGCCGCCCGCGCCGGGGACCTTCGGGACGCTCGTCGGCGGGGTGCCGACCTACCTGCTGCTCGCGCAGTTGCCGGCGCCGCTCGCCGGGGCCGGGGGGCTCGCGGTGGTGGCGCTCGCCGTCGTCGTGGCCGGCCGCGCGGAGGTCGCCCTCGGCCGGCACGACGCGGGGATCATCACGGTCGACGAGGTGGCAGGCTTCCTCGTGGCCATGGTCGGCGTGCCGCCGGAGCCTCGCTACGTGGCGGCCGGCCTGGTGCTGTTCCGGCTCTTCGACATCGTGAAGCCGTACCCGGCCGACCGGATCGACGCGGCGATGACCGGCGGGGTCGGCACCGTGCTCGACGACTGCGTGGCCGGCCTCTACGCGTGGCTCGCACTCGCCGGACTCAGGTGGGTGGGTTTGTAGGGGCGTCGGGGGGCCCGTCTCTGGTGGCCGACTGCCTCGGGGGCGCGTGAGGCCCCCCGACCGGAAGAAGGCGCTGCGCCGGCCGCGGTGGCGAGCGCCCCGGCTTTGCCGGGGCGCGAAGCGAGGGGGGCGTCGGGGGGCCAGTTTCGGCTGGCCGGCCGCCTGGGGGGTGCGTGAGGCCCCCCGACTGTGAAGGACCGTCATGCCGCTGGACGTGGAGCTTGTGCTGGTGGGCGACGAGTTCGCCCTGGGGCTCGTCCCCGACCCGCCGCACGGCGAGGTCGCACGACGGCTGCTCGCCATGGGGCTCGAGATCGCCCAGGTCACGGCCTGCGGCAGCCGCGAGTGGGCGGTCGAGGCGGCGTTTCGCGGGGCGCTCGAGCGGGCGACCGTGGTGATCGCCTTCGGCGGGCTCGGGACCCGGCCGGGCGACACGGCGGCGCGCGTGGCGGCGAAGGTTACCGGCCGGCGGCTCGTCATGCACGAGACCGCGCGGGTCAGCGTCGAGACGAAGCTCGCGCGCCGCAAGCCGAAAGCGGACGGCACTCCCCAGGTGCCGCCCAAGGTGGAGAAGCTGGTGCTCCTGCCGCAGCGGTGCGAGCTGATCCCGAACGGGCGCGGCCTCGCCGACGGGTTCCGCATCCCGCTGACCGGCAAGCACCTCGTCTGCCTGCCGGCGTCCGCGGCCGAGGCGCTCCCGATGCTCGAGGCCGACGTGTACCCGTTCCTCGAGCAGGAGCTGACCGGCCGGATCGCGAGCCGGCTCGCGGTGCTCAAGTGCTTCGGCCTCCCGATGGCGCGCGTCGAGGAGGCGGTCGAGGCGGCGGCGGTCGACGGGGTCACCGTGGACCCGTATGCGGTCTTCCCCGAGGTGCACGTGAAGGTGCTCGCGCGCGCCGCGGGCCCCGGAGAGGGAACGGCCGACCTCGACGCCCGCTTCGAGGCGGCCGTGGCCGCGCTTCGGGAGCGTCTCGGCGACGCCTGCTTCGGCCGGGACGAGGAGACGCTCGAGTCGGTGGTGGGACGCCTCCTCGGGGCGCGCGGCGAGCGGCTGGCGACGGCCGAGTCGTGCACCGGCGGCCTCCTGGGCGGCCGGATCACGGCCGTGCCCGGGTCGTCCGCCTGGTTCGAGCGCGGCGTGGTGACCTACTCGAACGAGTCCAAGACCGACCTCCTCGGCGTCCCGGCGCCGCTCGTGCGGACGCACGGCGCCGTGAGCCAGGAGGTGGCCGAGTCGATGGCGTCCCGGGTGCGGACGCTGGCGGGGACGACGTACGGGATCTCGATCACCGGCGTGGCCGGCCCCGGCGGCGGGACGCCGCAGAAGCCGGTCGGCACCGTGTTCATCGGGCTCGCCGGTCCCGACGGCGTGGAGGCGCGCGGGTACCGCTTCGGCGGCAAGCGCGCCGAGATCAGGACGCTCGCCGTCGAGGTGGCGCTCGACTGGCTGCGGCGTACGTTGCTCGCCCGTGGCGGCTAGCGAGCGGCTCTTCGCGGCCGTGGCGCTGCCGCCCTCGCTGCGCGAGCAGGCGGCGCGCTGGGTCGCCGCGCTCGCGGCCGACCCCGCCACGGGGCGCGGAGTCCGCTGGTCGCGCCCGGAGGGGCTGCACCTGACGCTGCACTTCTTCGGCAACGTGTCGGGCGAGGCGCGGGCGCGCGTCGACGCGGCGCTCGAGGCCGGCGTGGCGGCGGCCGAGGGCGCCTTCGACCTCGCGCTCGAGGGGCTCGGCGCCTTCCCCTCGGCGGCGCGGCCGCGGGTGATCTGGATCGGCGCCGTCGGCGAGGGTCGTCAGCGCCTCGAGCGCCTGCAGGCGGCGCTCGTGGCCGAGATCGCCGGGGCCGGCTTCCCGGTGGAGTCG
>DATCKS010000329.1:0-2942 GCA_036562265.1 Thermodesulfobacteriota bacterium
CAGGCGCTCCTCAAGGACGCCTGGCCCGACGCGCCGGTGCGGGAAGGCCAGGGGCCGATGCGCCGCCGCAGCCAGCACGGGCTCTCCATGGAGGAGGCCTTCGAGGCGCGGCGCGAGAAGATGGCCGAGGAGCGGCGGGCGCGCAAGGGGACGCTCTACGTCGTCGCCACGCCGATCGGCAACCTCGAGGACATCACGTTCCGGGCGGTGCGCATCCTCAAGGAGGTGAAGCTCATCGCCGCCGAGGACACCCGCCAGACGGCGAAGCTGCTCAACCACTATCAGATCCGCACGCCGCTCACCTCCTTCTTCGAGCACAACGAGCAGCTCAAGATCGAGCCGCTCCTCAAGCGGCTCGACGACGGGCAGGCGATCGCCCTCGTGTCGGACGCCGGGACGCCGGGGATCTCCGATCCGGGCTACAGCCTGGTCAAGGCGGCCATCGAGCGGGGGGCCAACGTCGTGGCCGTGCCGGGGGCCTGCGCCGCGGTGGCCGCGCTTTCCGCCTCCGGCCTGCCGACCGACGCCTGGGTGTTCGTCGGCTTCCTCCCGCAGAAGGAGAAGAAGCGCAGGGAGCTGCTCGACTCGCTCAAGCTCGACCGCCGCACGCTCATCTTCTACGAGGCGCCCGGGCGCGCGTACGAGACGATCCAGGAGCTGTGCGACGTCCTCGGCAACCGCGACATGGTCATGTTCCGCGAGATGACCAAGGCGCACGAGGAGGTGATCCGCGGGAAGTTCAGCAAGGTGCTGGCCGAGTACCGCGGCAAGGAGATCAAGGGGGAAATCGTCCTCGTGGTGGCAGGCTGGCAGGGCAAGGTCGCCGACCGCGAGGGGCTCTCGATTCTCGACCGCCTGCGGCTCTACAAGCAGGAGTCGGGGCTGCCTCTCGCCGACGTCGTGCGGCTCGTCGCGCGCGAGACCGGGACGCCCAAGTCGGAGGTCTACCGCGAGAGCCTCAAGCTCGTCGGCGTCGACCCGGAGAAGATCCGGGCCGCCGCCTCGCAGGCACGGCCGCCGCGGCCGCAGGAGGCCGGCCGGCCCGCGGCCGGCGAGCCGGCCCAGGCCGAGCCGGCACCGGCCGAGCCGACCCCGGCCGCGCCGGCGCCCGAGGCGGCACGTGAGCCGGCCCCGGCCGCGGCGGCACCCGAGGCGGCCTCCGAGCCGCGCGCCGCGTCCGCGCCGGAGGGCGCCGATGCGCCGCCGCACGCGGGGGAGGAGGAGGTCGAGGCGAACGGCTCGAACGGCGTCGGCGCCCCGGTCGTCTTCGCCGACACGGTGGCCGCCGCCGAGCCCGAACTCGTGGCCGAGCCGGACGCACGGCACCGGATGTCCGAGGAGGCGCAGCCCGACGCGCCGGACGTTCGCGGTCCCGGCGCCCAGGCCGAGCCGGCGTCCGGTGACGCGTCCACGGTGCCGGGCGTCGACATCGTCGAGGGACGGCCGGGCGGCAGCCCGCAGGTTCCGCTCGCGCCGCCCCAGGAGTAGCGCCCGCCGGCGTGCGGCTGCACGGCCGCATTCGGCCGTGCCTCGTCCGGACGCTGCCCGAGGCGGCGCGTCAGGGCGATCGGTCCCGGCCGGTCCCGTCGGGTCGCCGGCTGCCGCCCGGCTACCTGGAGATCGAGAAGTCGGGGAACTCGCCGGTGTAGGGCTCGTCGGTCACGGTCACGCCGGTGACGTGCGCGTGGCGGGGGCCCCGGCGCAGCCAGTCGAGCATCCGCTCGACCGCCGCCGCTTCGCCCTCGACGACCGCCTCGACGTCGCCGTCGGGGAGGTTGCGAACGTAGCCCCGCACGCCGAGGGCGTGCGCCGTCTCGACCGCCGACCAGCGGAAGCCGACCCCCTGCACCCGGCCGTGCACCCGCACCCGCACCCGTCTCACGTGTCGCCGTCCAGGAGGCGGAGGAACTCCGCCTCGGAGAGGATGCGCACCCCGAGCGCTCGCGCCTTCTCCGCCTTCGAGCCGGGGTCGGCGCCGACGACGACGTAGTCGGTCTTCCGGCTCACGCTCTCGACGACTCTCGCCCCCTGCTCGCGCGCGCGCGCCTGGGCGACCTCCCTCGTCATGTGCTCGAGCGTCCCGGTGAAGACGATCGACTTGCCGGCGAGCCGGCCGCCGCGCGCGGCCGCCGGCGCCGGCGGCTCGGGGGTGACGCCGGCCGCGAGCAGTCGCCGCACCTCGTCGCGGTTGCGCGGCTCCTTGAAGAACTCGTGCACGCTGGCCGCGACCTCCGGCCCGACGCCGCGGATGCGTTGCAGGTCGTCCGTCGACGCGTCCATGAGCGCCTCGAGGGAACCGGTGCCCTCCACCAGGAGGCGCGCCACGGTCTCGCCGACGTGCCGGATGCCCAGGGCGAAGACGAACCGGTCGAGCGGGCGCTTCTTGCTCTGCTCGATGTTGCGCAGGATGTTGCCGGCCGACTTGTCGGCCATCCGCTCCATCTCGAGGAGGTCCGCCTTCGTGAGGTGGTAGAGGTCCGACGGCCGCCTGACCTTGCCCGACTCCACCAGGCGCGTCACGAGCTTGTCGCCGAGGCCGTCGATGTCCATCGCCCGCTTCGACGCGAAGTGCCGGATCCCCTCCCGCATCTGCGCGGGGCAGACGAGCCCGCCGACGCAGCGGGCGACCGCCTCGCCGTCCTGGCGCACGACCTCCGACCCGCACTCGGGACAGTGCGAGGGGAGGCGGTAGGGGCGCTCCTCGCCGGTTCGCCGCTCGGTCACGACCTTCACGACCTCGGGGATCACGTCGCCCGCCCGCTGGACGACCACCCAGTCGCCGATGCGGATGTCCTTCTTGTCGATCTCGTCCTGGTTGTGGAGGGTGGCGCGCGACACCTCGACGCCCGACAGCCGCACCGGCTCCATCACCGCCACCGGCGTCAGCGCGCCGGTGCGGCCCACCTGGGCCACGATGTCGAGGATGCGCGTCGTCCCCTGGC
>DATCKS010000319.1:0-2794 GCA_036562265.1 Thermodesulfobacteriota bacterium
GTTGCGGACCACGTCGAGCCCCCCTTCGGTCGTCAGCCCCTCGCGCCGTTCCGGGACGAGGGTCACCAGGTCCGGCCGGAGCTCACGCGCGATGCCGACCATCTCGTCGGTATTGGCCATCTCGAGGTTCAGCTCGACCCGGACGGTCTCCCTGAGGATCCGCACGTCGCGGTCCTGGATGTGGCGCCGGTCCTCTCGGAGGTGCACCGTGATGCCGTCGGCCCCGCCGAGCTCCGCGGCGACGGCCGCGTGGACCGGGTCGGGCTCCACGTCGCGCCGCGCCTGGCGTACGGTGGCGACGTGGTCGATGTTGACGCTGAGACGCCGATGGGTCATGCGCATGTCCTCACGACAGGGTCCGGGCGAGGAGGTCGGCCATCTCGTCCGCGTAGGCCCGGATTGCCCGGTCGTCGGTCCCCTCGACCATGACCCGCACCAGGTTCTCGGTCCCCGAGTAGCGCACGAGCAGGCGCCCCTCGTCCCCGAGCGCCGCCTCGATGCGGCGCATCGCCGCCTGGACGTCGGGGAGGGTCGAGAGCGGCGGCTTCCTCGACACCCGCACGTTCACGAGGACCTGCGGCACCCGCTCCATGACCGCCGCCAGCTCCGAGAGGCGCCGCCCCCGACGCTTCAGAATGGCGAGGAGCTGCAGCGCCGACAAGATGCCGTCGCCGGTCGTGTTGTGCTCGAGGAAGATCATGTGGCCCGACTGCTCCCCGCCGAAGGTGTAGCCGCCGCGGCGCATCTCCTCGACGACGTAGCGGTCGCCCACCTGGGTGCGGACCACCCGCCCGCCGGCCCGACGCATGGCGATGTCGAGGCCGAGGTTGCTCATCACGGTCGTCACGACGGTTCCCTTGCTGAGCGCTCCCCGGCCGAGCAGCTCGAGCCCGCAGATGGCCATGATGGCGTCGCCGTCGACGATCTGCCCCCGCTCGTCGGCCACGATGAGGCGGTCGCCGTCGCCGTCGAGCGCGATGCCGAGGTCGGCCCCGCTGTCGACCACCTCGCGCGCCATGGCGTCGGGATGCACCGCGCCGCAGAGGTGGTTGATGTTCGCCCCGTTGGGGCGCACCCCCATGAGGACCAGCTCCGCGCCGAGCTCCTCGAGCACGGCCGGCGCCACCTTGTAGGCCGCGCCGTGGGCGCAGTCGAGCACGATGCGCAGCCCCTCGAGCGTGAGGTCGCGGGGGAAGGTGTTCTTCAGGAAGACGACGTACCGGCCGACGGCGTCGTCGATGCGAAAGGCCTTGCCGACGAGGTCGGCCGTCGGCCGCGGGCCGTCGACCCCGCCCTCCACCAGACGCTCGATCTGGGCCTCGACCTCGTCCGGCAGCTTGAAACCGTCGCGCGAGAAGAACTTGATCCCGTTGTCCTGGAACGGGTTGTGGGAGGCGGAGATGACGACCCCGGCGTCGGCGCGCATGGACTGCGTGAGGAAGGCGATCCCCGGCGTCGGCAGGGGGCCCACCAGGAGCACGTCGACCCCCATCGAGCAGATGCCGGCCGACAGCGCCATCTCGAACATGTAGCCCGAGAGCCTCGTGTCCTTGCCGATGACGATCCGGTGCCGACCTGGCCCCCGCCGGAAGACGTGCGCAGCGGCACGTCCGAGCGCAAGGGCCACCTCGGCCGTCATCGGTGGCTCGTTGGCGATTCCCCGGATCCCGTCGGTTCCGAAGAGGTTCCGCACCGTCATCCGCCGCTCCCCTCCAGAGGGTTCGCTCAGGGCTCCTGCCGGCCGATCCGCACCCGGACCCGCACGACCGCCGGCCCGTCGAGGCGCACGCCCGCGGCCGGCGCCTCGAGCGGCACCTCCCGCTCCAGGTCGGCCGCCGCGCCCGCGACGTTGATGTCCACGGTTCGTACGCTCTCGATGCGGGCGACCGTCTCGGCACCGCCCACGATGTCGACCGCCGGCGGCTCGACCCGCCAGCCCTTCACCTCGAGCCCCGCTTCCGGGGCTCCGACGATCGACGCCTCGACCGGCACCCGGCGCCGCGTGATCGGGTCGAGTCGCACCTCGATCTCGGGCGGGCTCACCCGCACGAGGTCGATCCCGCCGGGCAGCGTGACCGTGGACGGCGTGAGCCGCACGCGCATCGGGCGGTCGGGGCTCGCCCCCGACACGTCGACCGACACCTTGACCTGATCGGGGGAGAGCGACGCGAGGCGGGTCTGCGGGCCGCTCACCCGGACCTGCACCTCGCGCTCCACGTCCGCCGCGACCACCGTGCCGGGCGGGATGTTCTTGAGCTCGATCGGCACGATGAAGCCGATCTCGGCCTCCCGTTCGCCCACGACGAAGAGCCAGAGGACCACCGCGAAGACGACGGCGAGGACCTTGAGCTGCCAGTTCTCGCGCAAGCCCCGCAGCCCGCGCCGCAGGCGGGTGCGCAAGAGGCGCCTTCCGCTCGCCATCAGCGGGGGGCCACCTCGACCGCCGACTCCTCGTGCGCGGCGCCCCTCGATCCACCTCGCATCCGTTCGGGGTCGAAGATCTCGTAGAGCGACTTCTTCAGCGTGCCGGCGTCGAGCCCGCGCTGGATCTGTCCGCCGACGACGAGCGACACGCTGCCGGTCTCCTCGGAAACCGAGACGACGACCGCGTCGGTCTCCTCGGTGAGGCCGAGGGCGGCCCGGTGGCGCGTGCCGAGTTCCCGCTGCACCTGCGGGTTCGTCGTGAGGGGAAAGAAGCACCCGGCCGCCGAGATCCGCCCCTTCTGGATGATGATGGCGCCGTCGTGGAGCGGCGAGTTGGGCCAGAAGATCGTGAGGATCAGCTCCTTCGTGA
>DATCKS010000332.1:0-1970 GCA_036562265.1 Thermodesulfobacteriota bacterium
CTGTACGAATCAGTAGATTCAGACTGCCCTGGCAGAGGCCCGAAACGGGCCGGTCCGGAGGGGGCAACGTGCAGACACGAGAGGTCGTCTTCTACAGCGATGGCGTTCGCCTGGAGGGGCTCCTTCAGCGCCCCGACGGGCTGCGGACAGGGGAGCGGCGACCCGCCGTGATCCTCTGCTCGGGGTACCAGGGGCTCAAGGAGATCATCCCGGCGAAGCTCTGGGGCCCGTTCACGGCCGCCGGCTACGTCTGCCTCGCCTTCGACTACCGCGGCTTCGGGACGAGCGACGGCGAACGGGGCCGCATGCTGCCGCTCGAGCAGGTCGAGGACATCCGCAACGCGATCACGTTCCTCGAGCAGCAGCCCGAGGTCGATCCGGCGGCGATCGGCCTTCTCGGCTGGGGCTTCGGCGGCGGGGTCGTCGTGCAGACCGCGGCCGACGACACCCGCGTCCGCGCGGTCGCCTGCCTGAACGGCATCGGCGACGGCGGGCGGGCCGTGCGCGACTCCCGGCCCTACGTCGACTGGCTCGCGATGCAGGACCGGATCGCGGAGGACCGCGTGCGCCGCGTGATGACCGGACGGTCGGAGCGGGTGAGCCCGTGGGACGTCGTCCCGCTCGACCCGACCACCCGCGAGAACGTCGACGAGGACATGTACGGCCGCCACTCGCGATTCGGCGTCGACATGTCGCTGCAATCCGCCGAGGCCTACTACGCCTTCCGCCCGGAGCGGTCGGTGCATCGCATCAGCCCGCGGCCGCTCCTCATCGTCCACGGCGTGCGCAACGGCCTTCACCCGATCGACGAGGCGCGCCGCCTGTACGCGCGAGCGCGCGAGCCGAAGACCCTCATCGAGGTCGCCGGCGGGCACCACCTCGACTGGATCCAGCCCGAACACCCGCTCTACCGGACCACCATCCCGAGGATCATCGACTGGTTCCGCGCCAACCTTCCGGTGGGGGAGACGCCGGCGTCGCAACGCCCGTGACCGTCCTCTACGTCGACCTCGAGCACGAACGGGTCCTCGCCGATCCGGCGCGTGCGAGAGGCCACCTCACCCGGCGCGAGGCCGCGCGCGCCAGGCTTGCCGAGGCGGCCGGGGAGCCGTGCGACGTCGTCCGGTTCACCGAGGTCTCCCGCGAGCGGCTCGAGGCCGTCCGGCCCGCGGCGGTCGTGATCAGCGGCAGCACGACCGACTGGGCCGAGTACGACCCGGCGGCGCTCGAGCGGCTCGCCGAGGCCGTGCGCGCCGCGCCCGTCCCCATCCTCGGCATCTGCGCGGGGCATCAGTTGATCGGCCGCGCCCACGGCGCGGCGTGGGGCCCGCTCGGCCCGCTCGCGCCGGGAGAGGCCGATCCCGACCCCCGCTTCGCGCCGGGGCAGCGCAAGGAGCGGGGCTTCCTCGAGGTGCGACTCGACACCGCCTGCCCGCTCTTCCGCGGCCTTGGGCCGAGCGCCGAGTTCTTCCAGTCGCACTACTGGCACCTTGCCGGCGTCCCCGACGGCTTCCTCCTCCGCGCCGGGTCGCCCTGGTCGCCCGTTCAGGCGATCGAGCGGCTCGACCGTCCGGTCTTCGGCGTGCAGTTCCACCCCGAGCGCTACGACCAGGCCCACCCCGCCGGATTCGAGGTCCTGCGCAACTTCTTCGAGACGGCCAGACGCCGCTAGCCCGCGTGGGGGGCAGGCAACTGCCGGGACTGACCGGCGGTGAGAAAATCATGTTGACTAAGTGAACGTCGTTAACTATGCTTCCCTCGTTTACGGAGGACGACGAGGGTGGGCACGATCGAGCGACGGGAACGCGAGCGGGCGGCCACGCGGGCGAAGATCCTCGACGCCGCGCGCGAGCTGTTCGTCTCCGAGGGGTATGACGCCGTCACCATGCGGCGGATCGCCGACCGGATCGAGTACACGGCGGCGGCGCTCTACCGGCACTTCCCCGACAAGCGGGCGCTCCTCGACGCCG
>DATCKS010000322.1:0-11540 GCA_036562265.1 Thermodesulfobacteriota bacterium
GCGTGAGGCGAGCGGCCACCGGCGGTTGGCGCGCCGCAGGCGCGCCGAGGAGCGGAGCGCGGGCTTGCCCCGCGCGGAGCGGACGCCGGCCGCGAGCCGTTGATGGTTCTGGTGTCGGAGGCACCAGCGTGAGGCGAGCGGCGGCCGGCCGCGTCCCGGTGCTGGCCGAGGCGACGGCGTGACCCCTCGCGCCCTCGTGGTCCTCGTTGCGGAGGTCGCCGTGACGCTGGTGCTCGCGGCGGCGGCGACGCTCCTCCTCCTCGTGCCGGGGACGGTTGGGCTCGTGGACCGGACGCTCGTGCCGCTCTGGGCGACGCTCGTCCTGCGGATCGCCGGCGTGCGGTTCACGGTGACGCGTGCGGCCGAGCTGCCGGACGGTCCGGTGGTCTTCGCCGCCAACCACCGCAGCCACTTCGACATCCCGATCCTCTGGCTCGCCCTCGGCCGGCCCGTTCGCTTCGTCGCCAAGCGGGAGCTTGCGCGCATCCCCTTCTTCGGATGGGCGCTGCGCCTGCTCGGCCACGTCATCGTCGATCGGGGCGACAGCGCGGCGGCGCGGGCCACGATGGCGCGCGCGGTCGACCGGGTGCGGGGCGGCGTCTCGGTGCTCGTCTTCCCGGAGGGAACCCGGAGCGAGCCCTCGCGCCTGGCGCACGAGCCGGTCGCCCCCTTCAAGAAGGGGGGGACCATCCTCGCGATCCAGGCGGGCGTGCCGATCGTGCCGGTGGCGATCGCCGGCACGGAGCGGATCCTGCCGAAGCACGCCGTCACCATCCGGCCCGGCACGGTGCGGGTCACGATCGGCAGGCCGATCCCGACGGCCGGGCTCACCGACGCGGACCGCACCTGGCTCACCGACGAGGTGCGCGCCGCCATCGCCGCCGCCCTCGATCCGGCGGCGGTGAGGGCCGGCGCATGAGCCGACGCGGCTCCCGGGCCGAGCTGCCCGTCGAGGTCGAGATCCTCAAGGAGAAGGCCAGCGCGCTCGGTCGGGTCGGGGAGCGTCTCGACGCCTCGCTCGCGCGGCTGGCCGCCCTCGCGGCCCGGATCGCCGAGGCCGGACCGGAGGCGAGGGCCGTGCTCGTCCAGGAGTACCGCGCGGAGCGGGCGCGGGCGCGCGAGCTGCGGTACTACCTCGTGGTCCAGCGCGAGGCGATCGGCCTGCGGCGCCACGCGGACGTGGACCGCGCGTACCCCTTGCCGCCCGACATCCCCGAGTGACCGAGGGCCCGTCATGCGCACCAAGGTGTTGCTGGTCGACGACGTGAAGTTCTTCCTGGAGCTTGAGCGATCGTTCCTCGACCGGGAGGGGTTCGAGGTCCTCACGGCGGACAGCGGGCCGGCCGCGCTCGTGGCGGCGCGCCGGGAGCGCCCCGACCTCGTGCTCCTCGACCTCAACATGCCGGTGATGGGGGGCGACGAGGTCTGCCGCGCCCTCAAGCGCGACCCGCAGACCGGGCGGATCCCGGTGATCATGGTCACCTCGGGGCAGAAGGAGGAGGACCTCGAGCGCTGCCGCGCCGCCGGCTGCGACGGCTTCCTGCGCAAGCCGCTCAACCAGGTCGAGCTGCTCGAGACGATCGGGCGGTTCCTCAAGACCCAGGTCCGTGTGGCCCCACGGATTCCGGTTCGGGTTCCCGTGACGCTGGTCGTCCTCGACAAGGACCGGACGCCGGCCGGCGCCCCCATCGAGGCGGCCACGGTCGACGTCGGCGTCGGGGGGCTCTACGTGGAGCGGCTCGATCCGCTGCCGATCGGGACGCCGGTGTCGGTGACCTTCACGCTGCCGGAGTTCACCGCGCCGGTCCGCGCGCAGGCGGTGGTCGTGTGGGTGAACCGGCCCTTCGACAAGCTGAAGGGGACCGTCCCGGCGGGGATGGGGCTCAGGTTCGTGGACCTGCCCCAGAGCGTCAGAGCGGTGCTCGAGCTGTTCGTGAGCCGCAGCCTCGCGGCCCGCAGAGGGAAGTCCTGAATGCGCATCCTGGTGAGCAACGACGACGGCATCAACTCCAAGGGCATCCGGGTCCTCGCCGCCGAGCTGCGGAAGCTCGGCGAGGTGACCGTCGTGGCCCCCGACGCCGAGCGGAGCGCGGTCGGGCACGCCATCACGCTCTCCGACCCGCTCCGCGTGAAGGAGGTCTGGGAGAACGGGGAGTTCTTCGGGTACGCCGTCAACGGCACCCCGGCCGACTGCGTGAAGATCGCCATCAACGCGCTCCTGCCCGAGCCGCCCGAGCTCGTGGTCTCCGGCGTGAACCTCGGCGCGAACGTCGCGACCGACATCATCTACTCGGGGACCGTGTCGGCCGCCACGGAGGGGACCATCATGGGCGTGCCGTCCATCGCGGTCTCCCTCAACACCTTCGTGAACCCGGACTTCCAGCCGGCCGCCCGCTTCGCCCGCCTCCTCGCCCAGGAGGTCCACGCGCGCGGCCTGCCGCAGGGCACGCTCCTCAACGTCAACGTCCCGAACCTCCCGTGGGACCAGATCGTCGGCGTGGCGGTCGTGCGGCAGGGGCGGAGCCGGTTCGTCGAGACCTTCCACAAGCGGATCGACCCCCGGAACAACACCTACTACTGGCAGGCGGGCGAGATGGTCGTCATCGAGGAGGGCGAGGACGTCGACGTCGCCGCGCTCCGCGCGGGCAACATCACCGTCACGCCGATCCACTACGACCTCACCAACTACGCCGAGCTCGAGAACCTCAAGCGGTGGAACCTCGGGACCCTCGTCCACGGCGACGAGAAGGTCAAAAAATTGCGCACGCGGTAGCTTTTTCTCTTGCGTCCGCCGAAGACCTCGTGATAATTCGACGGACAGGGTAACGTCCGTGTCCCTCAACGCTCGATGTCGTAACCGCACCGAGCATCGGACACGGAAGGGACTCCAGAGCCGCTCGCACCCCGGAGCGTCGCCGGCCGAACGCGAAGGCGACCCGGGAAGCGCAACCCGAGGAGAGGCCTCGAGGCGAGCGGCGCCCAGGGTGACGTGGAGCGACGGGCACCCCGGGTTCGGCAGGCCTCTCGTGATGCAGATGCCGTCGGAGTGGTGGCCGAAAGGAGGTGATCGACATGCCGGCGAAGAAGTCCTCGGCCAAGAAGTCGACCGCGAAGAAGTCGACGGCCAAGAAGAGCACGAAGAAGAAGTAATGCTCCTGGGGGCGGGGACCCCCGAATCGTTGGCTCCCCGGCACAGGCCGGTGGGTGGAGCCGCACCGGTCCCCGCCCCGACTTTCCCCCCGGACCCGACTCCACTCCCGTGATGCTGCCGGACGCCACACCCAGAGGGCCCGAGAGGCCCGAGCCGGACATGGTTCGCGTGCGTGTCCCTGCCTCGTCGGCCAACCTCGGCCCCGGCTTCGACGCCATCGGCCTCGCCCTCGGCCTGTTCAACACCATCGTCGCCGAGCGGGCGCCCGTCTGGGAGGTGGACGGGGAGCGGGACGAGGCTCGCCTCGCGGCGCACCCGGCCTACCGGGGCGCCCGGCGCGCCCTCGAGTGGCTCGAGGCGCGCGGCCTGTGCCCGCGCGGTGAGGGTCCGGCGCTCGCCATCCGCCAGCGCAACGAGATCCCGGCCGCCCGGGGCGGCCTCGGCAACAGCGCCACGGCCGTCGTCGGCGGCCTCGTCGCCGCCGGCTGCCTCGCCGGTCACCCGCTCTCCGACGCGGAGCTGCTCGACCTCGCGACCGAGGTCGAGGGGCACCCGGACAACGCCGCGGCTGCGGTCCTCGGCGGGTTCGTCGTGGCGGTGCGGACCGAGCGGGGGGTCGTCGCGCGGCGGCTGCCGCTTTCGAACCCGCCCCGTGTCGTCCTCGGCATCCCGGCCACGCAGGTCGACACCTCGTGGGCCCGCGCCCGCCTGCCGTCGTGCGTCCCCTTCGCGGACGCCGCGTTCACGGTCGGCCGGGCCGCGCTCCTCGTGGCGGCCCTCGCCGCCGGCGACCACGCCTGTCTCGCCGCCGCCATGGAGGACCGCCTGCACACCCCCTACCGCTCCTCCCTCGTCCCCGGTCTCGACGCCGCCCTCGCCGCGGCGCGCGAGGCCGGCGCGCTCGGCGCGGCGATCTCCGGCTCAGGCCCCACGGTCATCGCCTTCGTCCCGCCCGGCTCCCCGGACCTCGAACGATCGATCGGCGGCGCGATGGCCGGTGCCTTCGGGCGCCATGGGCTCCCCTGCGAGGTCCGCGTCGTCGACGTCGAGCCGACCGGCGCGACCATCATCTGAGCGGCGCTCCCGCGCCGCAGTGGAGCCGGGCCCCTCGCCTCGGCAGGCCGCTTGCACCTCTCGCACACCGCTCGAGGCCGGAGTGAACCCGGCGGCCGCTCGCTTCCGGCGGCACGGCGAAGGCGGGGGCGCACGGCCGGGAGCGCTACACTGACCGGCGCACCCGGAGGGA
This sequence comes from Thermodesulfobacteriota bacterium, assembly GCA_036562265.1. Lineage (GTDB taxonomy): Bacteria > DASVDK01 > DASVDK01 > DASVDK01 > DASVDK01 > DASVDK01. The sequence goes on from DATCKS010000322.1 coordinate 4,398, forward strand.
GACTCATGACGACCGCGCCCGCCGACTGCATCTTCTGCAAGATCGTTCGGAAGGAGATCCCCGCGACGGTGGTCCACGAGGACTCGCGGATCCTCGCCTTCGAGGACATCCGCCCCCAGGCCCCGGTCCACCTCCTCGTCATCCCGAAGCGCCACGTGACGAACCTCAACGACCTCACCGACGCCGACGCCGACCTGGTCGGCGCCATGGCGCTCGTCGGGGCCCGCCTCGCCCGCGAGCGCGGCGTGGCCGAGTCGGGCTACCGGTTCCTCACCAACGTGAATCGTGACGGGGGCCAGGTGGTCTTCCACCTGCACTTCCACGTGATCGGGGGCCGACGCCTCGGGCCGATGGCCTAGCACGCGGAGGCCGCGGTGCAGCCGCTGTACGTCTACGCGCCCGAGCTCGCCGACTACGACTACGGGCCGTCCCATCCCCTCAAGATGCGCCGGCTGCGCCTCACGCACGACCTCACGGAGGCGATGGGGCTCTTCGGACCGGGCGTGCGCCGCATCGCGCCCCGTCCGGCCAGCCCGTCGCAGCTCGAGGCGGCGCACGACCCGCGCTACCTGGAGGTGCTCGCGGAGAGCGAGTCGGGGATCCTGCCGGCCGCGGGCCCGGCGTACGGGCTCGGCTACTGTGACAACCCGGTCTTCCCCGGCCTCTTCACCGTCGCGCGCCTGACCGCCGGCGCCTCCATCGAGGCCGCCGATTGCCTCGGCAAGGGCGAGGCGCGGGTGGCCATGTCGATCGCCGGGGGGCTCCACCACGCCATGTACGACCGCGCGTCCGGCTTCTGCTACGTGAACGACCCGGTCCTGGCGATCCGGCGGCTCCTCGACCACGGCATGACGCGCGTCGCGTACGTCGACATCGACGTCCACCACGGCGACGGCGTGGAGGCGGCCTTCTGGAAGGACGATCGGGTTCTCACCATCTCGCTCCACCAGGACGGGCGCACGCTCTTCCCCGGCACCGGGGCCGTCACGGACATCGGCGAGGGGCGCGGCCGCGGCTACGCCGTGAACGTGCCGCTCCTGCCGGGGGCCGACGACGCCGTGGTGGTCCGCGCCTTCGACGCGGTCGTCCCCCGTTTCCTCGAAGCGTTCCGCCCCGAGGCGGTGGTCGCCCAGCTCGGGGTCGACTCGTTCGTGGAGGACCCGCTCGCCATGCTCGAGGTGACGACGAACGGCTTCGAGGCGATGGTGCGCCGCATCGCCGAGATGTCCCCCCGGCTCCTCGCGCTGGGCGGTGGGGGCTATCACATTCCCAACGTGGCGCGCGGCTGGACCCTCGCGTGGGGGATCGTGTCGGGGCAGCCGGTGGCCGACACGATCCCGGAGGCGCTGCGCGAGCCGATGCGGCGCGAGGGGCACCGGAGCGACCGGCTGCGCGACCCGGAGGCGCCGGCCGCCGGCTCGCGCCGCCCGGTCCCCCCCTGGCTGCCCGACGCCGCGCGGGTGAGCGAGGCGGCGAACGCGGTCTGCCGGTACCTCGTCGACGAGGTCCTCCCGCTGGTCCGCCGGTGACGGAGCGCCCCGTGTCGCGCGTTCTGCAGTGTGGTGACACGCCCCGACACCCCGGTCGGCACGCGGGGCCCGGAGCGGCGCCGACCCCGACCGGGGGACCGGCCCTGCGCGGTGCCGAAGTGTGCGCCGCGCAACCGATTCGTCATCTCGCGGGGGCGAACACGGCCGGCATCGCGTGGGGCACGTCGCTTGCACTACGGCAGGGCATGCCGCAGGTCGTCCTTCCGGGCACGTCCGCACGGGTTGCCGTGGCGCTCCTCGCCGCCGCGGTGGCCGGCGGCCTGCTCGGCGCGGCGATCGGCCACCTCGTCGGCCGCCTCCTGCCGGCGCCGCTCGTCACCGGCGCCTGCGTCTCCGCGTCGGTCGCGCTCCTCGTCGTCGCCGCGCACGCCTGGCTCGGCGGACCGCGCGTCGGTCGCGGACTCGCCAGGGCGGTCCTCTGGGGGACGCTGCTCGTCGCCCTCGCGGGGCAGGTGCCGCGGGTGTACCTCGACTACGCCGAGTTCCGGCGCACGGCGGCCGCGGCGCTCGTCGCCGGCCCCGGCGCCCCGCGCGACCCCGACCTCTACGTGGACCTCGTGCTCCTCGCCGAGACCGGACAGCCGGGCTTCCGCGGCTACCTCCTGGCCAGCCTGGGGGTCGAGCGTGCGACCCTCTCGCTCGGGCGGCTGCGGCTCCGGGTCCTCGGCCATCTCCTCGGCATCGGCGTCGGCGCCGCCGTGGCGGCCCACCTGGCGCTGGCCGCCGTGCGCGCCCGGCGCTGCGCGCGGTGCGAGCGCCGGGCCGATCGGTGCACCTGCGGGAGCGTGGAATGCGGCTGATCGCCGACCGGCTGCGGGTGGGGCTCGCCCTCGGGGGCGGCGCGGCGCGCGGGCTCGCGCACATCGGCGTCCTCAAGGTCCTCGAGGAGGAGCGGATCGCCATCGGCGCGATCGCCGGCACGAGCATCGGCGCCCTCGTCGGCGGCATGTACGCGCTCGAGCCGGACGCGGCGATCGTGCGCGAGAAGATCCTCGCGGTGCTCTTCAGCAAGGACTTCCTCCGCGTGAAGGTCGAGTACATGAAGGCGCTCCGCGAGGTGAAGGAGTCCTCGATCTTCCGCACCTTCGCGAACTACGTCCGGCGCACGATCTTCCACAACGTGGTCCTCAACCGGCAGGCCTTCCTGACGGCCGACCGTTACGCCCGCTACCTCTCCGCCTTCGTCGGCGACCGGCTCATCGAGGAGACGCTCATCCCGTACGCCGCCGTCGCCACCGACATCCGCTCGGGCGACGAGGTCGTCATCACGCGCGGCCCCATGAAGACCGCCGTCGGCGCCTCGTGCGCCATCCCCGGGATCCTGCCGCCCGTGGCCGTCGACGGCCTCCTCCTGATCGACGGCGGCTGGGTCGACCAGGTGCCGGTCGGGCCGGTCTCGGCCCTCGGCGCCGACTTCGTCATCGCCGTCGAGATCGGCGCCGACCACGAGGACACCGACGGCCTCTTCCGCAACGGCCTCGAGATGGTGATCCGGGCCAACGCGATCACGCGGGCCACCCTCTGCCGGCTCCAGCTCTCGCGGGCCGACCTGGTGATCCGGCCGGCCACCGAGTCGATCGTGTGGGCGGACTTCAAGCGGGCGGAGGAGGCGATCGCCCTCGGCGAGGCGGCCGCCCGAGCCGCCATGCCGGCGATCCGCGCCGCGCTCGCACGGCGGCTGGTGGGCGGCGCGACGCCGCCCGGCACCCACGGGCCGGCGCCCGGCGCCAGCGGGTTGCCGCTGGCGGCGCGCTGAGCGGCGTTGCGGCTCCTGCTCGTGGCCGCCGCGACGCTGCCGGCGGCCGTCCTCAGGCTCTTCGATCTCACCGTCCGCCCGTTCCACCACGACGAGGGGGTGAACGGCTGGTTCTTCGTCCGGCTCTGGGCGCAGGGCGACTACCGCTACGACCCGGGCAACTACCACGGGCCGACCCTCTACTTCCTCTCGCTCCCCTTCGCCTGGGTGGCCGGCGGCCCCTCCGATGCGGTCCTGCGCGGGGTGGCGGTCGCCGCGAGCCTCGCCACGGTCGTCCTCGCCGCCGCGCTCGCGCCGCGGCTCGGTCGCTCGGGCGCCGGCGCCGCCGCGCTCCTGCTCGCCGTGTCGCCGGCCGCCGTCTACTTCGGGCGCGACTACATCCACGAGAGCCTGTTCGCCCTCTGCACGCTCGCGCTCGTCGTCGCGGGCGAGCGAGCGGCCGCGACCGGCTCCCTTACGGCACACGTCGCCGCCGGCGTCGCGGCGGGGGTCTTCGTTGCCACGAAGGAGACCGCGTTCCCGCATCTCGCCATCCTCGGCGCCGGCCTCGTCGCCGCCGACCCCCGGGCGCTCCGCGTCCTCGTCGCGAAGTGGCAGCGTCCGGCGCTCGCCCTCGCCGTCGCGCTCGTCGTGGCGTCCGCCTTCTACACGAACGGCTTCACCGCGCCGAAGGCCATCCTCGACCCGATCCGCGCACTCCCCGGCTGGATCTCGCGCGGCACGGGCGGGGTCGAGCACGCGAAGCCGTGGTTCACCTACCTCGCGTGGCTCGGCCGCATGGAGGCGGGGCTCCTCGTCCTCGGGGGGCTCGGGGTCGCGATCGGGCTCGCGACGCGGCGGCCGTTCGACCGGTTCGTCGCGGTCTGGACGGCCGGCACGCTCGCCTTCTACTCGGCGCTGAGCTACAAGACCCCCTGGCTCGTGGTGGACCTCGTGCTCCCGCTGGCCGTGTCGGCCGGGATCGCCGTGCGCGAGGCGTGGCGCCGGGCGGCCGCCCGCGGCGGAGCCCTGGCCCGCGCGGCGGTCGCGGCGGCGCTCGTTCTCGTCGCGGGGCCCGGTGCGCGCCAGGCGTGGGACGCCGCCGTGGTCCGCTACGACGACCCCGCGGTCGTCTACCCGTACGCGCAGACCGTCCGGGGGTACCGCGGCCTGCTCGACGCCATCGACGCGGCGACGCGGGGGCGGGACCCGAGCCAGGTGCGCCTGGCGATCACGGCGAGGGAGTACTGGCCCCTGCCGTGGGACCTGCGCCGGTTCCCGCAGGCCGCCTGGTTCGGTGCGCCGCGCGAGGGGCTCGACCACGACCTGGTGATCGCGGACGCCGGCGCCCCGGTGCCGGTCGCCGACCCCGCCGCGTACGACCGGATGGTCTTCCCGCTGCGGGGCGGGATCACGCTGGCGCTGTACGTGAGGAGGCCGTAGATGGAGCCGGTCCCGCCCGGGACCCGGGCGCAGACGCTCAGGGCCGCCGCCTCGGCGGTGATCTTCGACGAGAGGGGCCGGATCCTCCTCCAGCGGCGGGCCGACAACGGCCGGTGGGGCCTGCCGGGCGGCGGCGTCGAGGTCGGCGAGTCGGTCGCCGCCGCGGCGGTCCGCGAGGTACGCGAGGAGACCGGGCTCGACGTCGAGGTGGTCCGCCTGATCGGTCTCTACTCGGACCCCGCCTTCCAGGTCGTCCGCTACCCCGACGGCAGCGTGGTCCACTACGTCTCGGCCTGCTTCGAGTGCCGGGTCGTCGCCGGCTCCCTCGCGCTCTGCGACGAGACGCTCGCCCTCGACTGGTTCGACCCGACGGCCCTGCCGCCCGACGTCCTGCCGATCCACCGCCGCCGCATCGAGGACGCGCTCGCAAGACGCCCCGACGCCTTCGTGAGGTAGGCCCGGGCGACCCGCTACTATGTGCCATGCGCCGGTACACGCTGCGCGTCCCGCAGGGGTCCGCGAGCCGATACGAGCGGGAGCTGAACGACGAGCAGCGGGCCGTCGTGCTGGCCGGCGAGGGGCCGACCCTCGTCATCGCGGGGGCGGGTAGCGGCAAGACCCGCGTCGTCACCTACCGGGTCGCGCGGCTCCTCGAGACCGGGGTCCCGGCCGAGGCGATCCTCCTCGTCACGTTCACGAACAAGGCGGCGCGGGAGATGCTGCACCGGGTGGAGGTGGCCACCGGCCGGCCGACCCGCGGGCTCTGGGGCGGGACCTTCCACCACGTGGGCAACCTGGTCCTGCGCCGCCACGCCGACCTCCTCGGGTACGACCGCGGCTTCTCGATCCTCGACCAGAGCGACGCCAGGGAGCTGCTCGACGCCTGCGCCGCCGACCTCGGCTTCAAGGGGACGGGCGTCCGCTTCCCCAGCGGGGAGGTCGTCGGCGACCTCCTCTCGCGCGCCGTCAACACCGGGCAGCCGCTCGAGACCGTCCTCGCCGAGCGGGCCCCCCGCCTGCTCCCCCTCGCCGACGCCATCCTCGCCGTGGCCGCCAGGTACCAGGCGCGCAAGCGGGCGATGGGGGCGATGGACTTCGACGACCTCCTCCTCAGGTGGATGCAGCTCCTCGTCGAGCACCCGCCGGTCCTCGAGCGCTACCAGCGCCTCTTCCGCCACATCCTGGTCGACGAGTACCAGGACACGAACCGGCTCCAGGGCGACCTCGTCGACCGGCTCGCGGCCTTGCACCGCAACCTCATGGTCGTCGGCGACGACGCCCAGTCGATCTACGCGTTCCGCGGGGCGCACTTCGCCAACATCATGGACTTCCCGCGGCGCTACCCCGACGCGCGGCTCTTCCGGCTCGAGACCAACTACCGCAGCACGCCGGAGATCCTCGACCTCGCCAACGCCGCGATCGCCCCGAACGTCCGGCAGTTCCCGAAGACCCTGAGGGCCGTGCGCCCCTCCGGGCCGCGTCCGGCGCTCGTGCCGCTCAGGGACGAGGCGCAGCAGGCCGCGTTCGTCGCCCAGCGCCTCCTCGAGCTGGCCGACGAGGGGCGCCCGCTCTCCGACATCGCCGTCCTCTACCGGTCCCACTACCAGTCGCTCGAGCTGCAGCTCGAGCTGACCCGCCGCGGCGTGCCGTTCGAGCTGCGCTCGGGCCTCAGGTTCTTCGAGCAGGCGCACGTGAAGGACGTCACGGCGTACCTCAAGGTCGCGGCGAACCCGAGGGACGAGCTGGCGTGGCGGCGGCTCCTCAAGCTCTGGCCGCGCATCGGCAGCGCGACGGCCGACAAGCTCTGGAGCGCGCTCGCGCAGACGTCGGACCCGCTGACCGTGGCAACGCGCGGCGATCTCCTGCCGCTCGTCCCCAGGGCCGGACGATCCGGCTTCGCCGGCTGCGTGGCGACGCTCAGGGCCGTGGCCGACGCCGAGCGGCGCGACCGTCCCGCGGCGCAGATCGAGGCGGTGCTCGAGACGGGGTACGAGGCGTACCTCGCGGCCAGGTACCCCGATGCCGCCAACCGGCTCGAGGACCTCCGGCAGCTCGCCCTCTTCGCGCGCCGCTACGAGTCGACGGAGGCCTTCCTGTCGGAGCTGGCGCTCCTCGGGGAGGTGGGGGGCGAGGACGTCGTCGGCGGAGGGGACGACGCCGACGAGGGGCGCGTCGTCCTCTCGACCATCCACCAGGCGAAGGGGCTCGAATGGGGGGCGGTCTTCCTGGTCTGGGTCGTCGAGGGGAAGCTCCCCTCCGCGAGGAGCAGCGCCGATCCCGACGCCCTCGAGGAGGAGCGCCGTCTCTTCTACGTGGCCGTCACGCGGGCGAAGGACGAGCTGTACCTGGTCTACCCGCAGCTCGCCCGCGACTTCCAGCAGACGGTCGCCATCCAGCGCCCCTCCCGCTTCGTGC